>NZ_JAKUGE010000009.1:0-108574 GCF_022663795.1 Bacillus cereus group sp. BfR-BA-01349 | reverse complement strand
TCATGGATAAGTTGGTTGATGATAGGCTTTTGTGAGACCTGAGCCTACAACTTTGCTAGAGTTGAATCTCTAAATGCCCGTATGGGCGCACATGCACTTCAAATTCAAAATTCCCGCTCCTTAGTAGAACAGCCTATGCAGCTGTTCTACTATTTTACATTTAGTTTCCATCATAAAATAAGAAAATCATAAATTATATTGAATTGATCTCTTGTTATTATTGAAGCTCATCTTTCAAGAGCATTTACAAATAATGCTCTTTTTTGCTATAAAATAAATTCTTTATCTTCTTTTACATATTTTTCAACTAAACTACACACGATACTTCTAAGCCATTCGAACTAGTGGCTTCACTCTTCTTGTAAAAGGATGGGAAGGCGTTTCATCACAATTGGCTAACTCATTCAACCCACAAGCAGGCAAAGTTTCTTTGCCTGCTATTTTTGTATAACTTTCTTAATTTGAATCATACTATGGAACCTGTTTACTAATACGAGTCAATTTGGTGTTTTGAAATTTCCTCCTTGTAGGACAAGCAATTTTGCTTGTCCTATTTTCGATTAAAGTACTATTTATATACCTCTCTTCCCTAGTCTTTAAATTTTATTTTTTAGTATCAAAAATAAGAATTTATACATTATAAAAATGTTCCACACAATGATGTGGTTACATAAGGAGGAGTTAAAAATGGACAAACGTACTGAGAAAAAAGTTGAAGCAGTGGCACGTAAAGCTGCTGATTTAGAAGTTTCACAAGAATTAACTAATCTTAAAAATCAAATTCAACAGTTACATCAATCTTTATCTCAAGCATCTCAAGGACAACAGCAAGGATTACAACAAAATCAACAAATGGGTAATCAACAAGGTCAGCAAATGGGTAACCAACAAGGTCAGCAACAATTTCACTAAGAATATTTACAGTAATCCCAGCCGTAATAAATTTTTCGCAACTTATATTACAGTAAGCAAACTCCAATTTCTTTTTGTTAGTTATTATTAAAATTAAGTAAATCCTGGATAAAATTTTAAGTTCCGTTCACACTATAACTGTAACTTGAAGTTACATATTATTTACTTGTATGCGTGAACTTCTTTTTCAACAAACCGCAATGGAGCAGTTAGCTAATCCGGCTAGCTGCTTTGTTGTGCCTAATAATGTTTTTATTTAGCTTTCTTGTATAACATTGTCGCTTCTGCTCATACTAAAGCTGTAACCTTAAGTTACAACGTAATGTGGGTATCCATTCTTGTTGGACAATAAGGCAGTTAGTTCATTGAGCTAGCTGCTTTATTATTTAAATAAAGATTTTGTTATAAATGTATTTTCACACTTCCTGAGAAAATACATATTTTAATATGGGTTGAACATGTATTCAGCTTACAAATTAGGCCTTGTGAGCTGACACCTACTTTCTATAAAAATCTTGGTCAGAGAGCGCCTTAAAAAGCGCTCTTTATATTTAAATAAAAACTGCACATATATTAGAAACATACATACATTAACCATGATCATTTCAGAATTAGCCATTGAGCATCTTAAAAGGTGCTCTTTGCTTTTTAAAGGTACTCACCATTTTCATAAAACAAACATATATTTACATAGACAAGACATAGATTTTATATAAACATGTACAATTTTTGTGCATGTTTTTTTTATTTCAATAAAAAATAAGAATTTTGTTTAATTTTCTTCTTTAAATTCCTTAGTTAATTTAACCGTTCCAATATCCTCGTAAGGTTGTGCGATATATCCTTTATCATGTAGAGCTTTAACTACTTCTTGCATACCTTGCCAAGCTGTTGTACCTTGTCCAAACTTAATAGTAATTGTATTCATTTTTCATTCCCCTTTTTTGAATAATCCTTTTTGTTATTACACATACTACACCTGAGTCGCTTTCTCCCTGGCTCCTCTCTTTCCAAATGGAAGGCGCTCCTCTGTGCAAGTGTGCGAGCATAGCAGGTAACTTAATTAGTTGCCTGCTATCTTTGTGTATAGGTTTAAAGATCCTTTTACAAAATAACTATTTTATTAAAAATCTTTAATGAGCTAATCCTTACAGTTTTGTAAGACTAATGTCACTAAAATCAATTTTTTCACTATAAACCCTTTACTATAATTCTCCTTATACACAAACAATAAGGAGCGATTTAAAAATGTCTTTTTCTCAATTAAATATTGATGCTTTTCGAACTATCAATGATTTAGGGAAGCAATATTCATCCCTAAACTCCACTATGGTATTTTTAGCGGAATATATGGTGTATTTTTTAGGTTTAATTATTATGGCTTATTGGTTTACTCAATCTAGAAAAAACAAAATGATGATTATTCAAGCAATAGTTGCCTTCGTAACTGCTGAAATAATTGGAAAATTAGTAGGGAATTTGCATTTGAATTATCAACCATTTGCAGTATTACCTAATGTTAATAAACTTGTCGATCATGCAGTAGATAATTCATTTCCTAGCGACCATACGATTCTATTTTTTTCGATTTGTTTTTCATTCTGGCTTGTTCGTAAAAAGGCTAGATGGTTATGGTTTGTACTTGCATTCTGCGTAGCTATTTCTCGTATTTGGGTAGGAGTTCATTATCCTTTCGATGTCATAACAGGAGCTTTAATAGGAATTATTTCAGCACTATTTTCATATTGGTTAACACCGAAAATTAAATTCATCAAACAATTACTTAATCTTTACGAAAAAATAGAACAAAATGTAATACCCTCCAAAAACAAGTCGAAAAACTTTTGATTAATCTCACAAAGTTAAAAAGATTACATATATTACCGAGTATTTTTCAATATTGTCTTGATCGAAAAGCGCTCCCTTGGGCGCTCTTTAATTTTAAAATAACGCTTTTAATAAAAATTAGTCAAAACAACAACTGTTGGCTCTACAGATACTTTTATTAACTTTCTATAGTATCTTTTTCCATCGATTTCAATCGATGTTTTTCTTGCTCCCTCATATAGCGTATCTAAACGTTTAAAATCACTTTCAGAAATTAACTTCCAAACAAACACATCATCCATCGAATCTTCAACATTCCTAGTATCATAACGCTCCCATTGCCAAAACATTTCCGATAGCCAATCATCTCAGTCTGAATGCGTTGTAAAAATGTATGCTTCATCACCGTAGTCGTCCTCTCTGAATACAAAATAGTAATCCGTTAATTTGCTAATGCCTTTCCCTTCTCTTTGAACGAACTCTTTAAAAGCTTCCCAATTACTTTTCAGTCCGCCCCAATCTAA
This sequence comes from Bacillus cereus group sp. BfR-BA-01349, assembly GCF_022663795.1. Lineage (NCBI taxonomy): Bacteria > Bacillati > Bacillota > Bacilli > Caryophanales > Bacillaceae > Bacillus > Bacillus cereus group sp. BfR-BA-01349. The sequence continues at coordinate 105,311 of NZ_JAKUGE010000009.1, read as the reverse complement.
ATTTCTCACCATTCTATTCCCCTCCGTTTTTCTACAAAATTCAAATTTTATCTTAATATCCACTTGCTAAACGATCATAGTTAACTTGGTTCTTTTCGAAATACTCCTCTTCCATCGTTTTATCATTTTAGCCAAGAAGACTCCTTCCTCAAGGAGCGTGAAGGGTCACAGCCCAGTGAGTAGGTGGGAGATGAATTGGCTTCGAACAAGGGATGGCAGGAAGCCATCTTAATTGTTCGACATACAGAAAGTGTTACTCCACTACCTATCGAATGTACGTTTGGTATATAATAGTCATATACTAAAATGGAGGTGAATCAAATAATGATTAATAAAGCCTATAAGTTTCGTATCTATCCAAATCAAGCACAAGCAATTCTAATCAACAAAACGATAGGGTGTTCTCGCTTTGTATTCAATCATTTCCTATCCTTATGGGATCACGCATACAAAGAGACAGGAAATGGCTTGACCTATGGTATATGCTCTGCCAAACTACCTGCCATGAAGAAAGAGCTTGTTTGGCTAAAAGAAGTGGATAGTATTGCGATTCAGTCGTCTGTTCGCAACCTTGCGGATGCTTATACACGCTTTTTCAAAAAACAAAACAGCGCACCGCGCTTTAAATCTAAGAAGAACAACGTACAATCTTATACCACAAAACAAACAAATGAAAACATTGCCTTTGTAGGGAATAAAATAAAGTTGCCGAAACTAGGCCTTGTTCCATTTGCTAAAAGTCGCGAAGTAGAGGGGCGTATTGTAAATGCTACAGTTAGACGGAACCCTTCTGGTAGATATTTTGTGTCACTATTAGTTGAAACAGAAGTACAAGAACTTCCGAAAACACATTCTTACATTGGAATAGATGTAGGACTAAAAGATTTCGCTATTTTGTCAGATGGAACACACTATAAAAATCCGAAGTTTTTACGATCATTAGAAGATAAGTTGGCGAAAGCACAGCGTGTTCTTTCTAGAAGAATGAACCATTCTTCTCTATTTACCTATACTTATATTTTTCATAATTTGTTATAATATAGATATTGATTTAAAGTGTTTTGTTCAAAGTATTCAATTGAGATTTTTTAGGTGTTCAAGATGGTTATTTGTTCTTCTTTTCTAAATTCACATAATTTTCAAATGTGAAAAGATCATATGTTAATATTTGGTGTATACTATAATCAACCCGTGGTTATAGTGTTTGCTCCGATTCAAATTATGAGATAGTTTTTTTAACTTTTTTACATTATCTAAAAAGAACTTGTAGTGATTCCTACAAGTTCTTTTTGTTTTTCTGCTTAAATAGTACAGAATCTTTTAACTATTCATTTTCCATAAAAATAGCGAATGCTTTTTGATCTACCTAATTAATTTATATCAGGACTTTATTATTAATTATCAATTTTTTTATAAATGATCAGACTTTGTTTTAAATCATCAATCTTTATTTCAAACCAACACTAGTATCAAATTTTCAATATTATCTTGGCTTAACATTAATAGTTAATGATGAATAGCTTTTTATAATTTCACCATTCCCATAAAAAAAACAGGTCCTTATGTACTTTAGCATAAGGGCCTGTTTTACAAATATAAGTAATTAATAGATTATGTTTTATCATACTAAGTATACTCGTACATATAGCCATATATAAGAGTTTGATTGACTCTCTTTATTTAAATATGTCCTTCTTTTTTTAGATTGTTTTTAGTCTCATTTACTCGATCTTCAATTTCTTGTAGGGCTTCATTATATTCATTTATTCCTGCTATTTTTTTAATCATTTCTTTGTTTTCCTTTGAAATAACAAAATTATCAATCACAATAATTTTGTTATCGTTTATGATATTTCCATAATCATCAAATGAAATACTTACATTAAAATCAGCGTCATTTTTAAAACCAGGATTGAGTTTTACAGGAACAAAGGATGAACCATTGCCATTTTTTTGTTTAATATAAACAACATAGTATTTATTTTCTTTAACTGGAATCGAGCTTGTATTTGAACTTTTTTCTTGTTGATAACTTTTTTCATTATTTGTATTAGTTACTTCTTCTTTTTTTTCTAAAAAGAAGAAGTAAAAGTAAGCTCCTAAAGATAGCAGGAGGATAATAATTAAAAAGCTAACCGTTATCTTTTTATTATTCACCCATTTAATCTCCTTTTTCAACATTATTTTTCTATAAGTATCTGTTTCGTAATATTATATTCTTTTATGCTTAAAATAATACTGATTAATATTATGTCGAAAATTGTAAGTCCTATGATTGTTTTTACAAGTAATAAAGTGTTACTTGTATTAAAAAAGCAAATCGCAAACGTAAAATTCCAAAATACCAATATTACCAAGTAAGCGAGATAATGTTTCTCGAAAAAGTTATAACCAAAAATCCATTGTAATGCTAATGACTTTTTGTTCATTTCTAAATAATACATAGAAGAGAAAAATAATAAAACAGCTGCCAAGATTACAAATAGACTACAATAAATTGTGGCTAATTGTAGCAATTCTTTGTTATTTGCTATCTTTAATTCCACATTAGAATAAGCTACAGAAATAGGTTGCCAAACCTTATCAAAATTATGCTTCTTTAAAGTATCTTGTGTTACTTTGAAAGGATTTTCACGATCGCTATTTTTAGTATAATAACCATATCCCATAGAAATGCTAGTTGCCAAAATGCGTGGATCAAATTTACTATTTACTATTATAGCAATTGGATCAGTTATTTCATAGTTATTCTTTTCTGCCATATTTGTAGAGAAGGTAAAGTAAGATTGATTATTTTTAACATATAAAATATTCACTTTGGGAGGGATAGAATCTGTTTCATTATATATACCTGTATAATCTTTTGCTATAGTACTTTTAATATCATTTTCGTATTTCTTAAATTTTTTTGGTACAATGACAGTTATTTCATTAGAATTAGGGTCATCTGAAATTTCCACCCGTTTATTATCAACTCCAATAATCGGATTTACAGATAGATAATTTTTGTTAATTTCAACTTTCTTTCCATCCATTCCCCAAGGGTTTGGGCCTATAGGAATTTCAGAACTATCCATATAGTAAGCAGATGGAGAAATATAAAAAGCTCCCTGTGACTCTAGTTCTGTATATAATAATTGAAACTGTCGCTTTTCTTCCTCATTTTGAGACTTTAATAGTCCTGGTTCAGATTCTGAGATTACTCCTAAATAAGAGTAGTCTTTTAATAGAGACCATTTTTTTTCTTTATCCACAGTACTTTTAAGTCCAAGAAAAGAACTAATTCCTTGTTGTAATCCCAATGTAAGAAAAATAGCTAATACAAACCGAATAATAATATTTATATAAAACAATAGTTTTATAGGTTTTTTATTTTTAATCATTTGAGAAATATTTATGGTTTTGGTCCCTAACCATGTAACGATAAATATTAGTAAGATAATTAAAATTAATGGAGTTGTATTGTTTAACCAAAAATATAGAAAAGGGAACAATTGTTGGAACCCGTTATAAAAATATAAGTATACTAATAGCCCTGAAATTCCTATAGATAATGAACTTAGGAAAACTATAATATACTTCCTAAATAAAAAAGCCCCAATTTGCCAGAAATTATATCCTAATAAATATCTAACTGCTATTTCTTTATAGTTATTAATTACATCATATAACATTGCAAGTGCTATTAATAAACATAATATTAATGATGCTTTGTACATCATATCTTGATAAGGATATTGGGTAATTGAACTTTGAGCTTCCTCTTTTGAAATTTTTACAATAAATCCATATTCAGATGCTAAATCTTTTAATTTTTCTGCGTTTTCTTTTCCATTTAAAGTATATGTACCTTTGATGTCCTTTGTTTTTTCAGCGGCAATCATTGGACGAATTTCTATTGGGTCAAAACTATGAAAAATTTCAAGTTGACCTACTTGATGATTGTTATGAGTTTTTATGGTTGACATAAAATCATTTTGATCGCTATTTATATTCAAAAATTTACCAGACTTTAATTTTAATCCCTCAAAGTATTTATCATTTTCAAAAAAGGCCACATAATATACTGTCTTATCTTTGTTATTTTTATCCTTTTCATAAGATATTCTTTGGAAGTTTACGTTCGCCTGTTTTGCCATCTTTTCTAATAAACGAAAATTTTCAAATTTGCTTTTTTGAGAATCCCCATTTTCCACAATTAGATTCCATTTTTCACCTGTACTATCATTATTAAAAGATTGAAATTGAATATATTCAAATTGTTTTATAGATAAAAAACTTATAACTATAAAAGTGGTTATAAAGAGAAGAAAAATTAATTTTTTCATAACCATTCCTCCCTTATAATTCTATTGTTCTTGAAAAGAATTTAGTTAAATCTTTGTCATGAGTCACCATAATAATTGTTTTTCCCTGTTTATGTAATTTCTGAAACAAGGATACAATAATATCTCGGTTCTCACTATCCAATGATCCAGTTGGTTCATCTGCTAAAATTAAAGAAGGATCTTTAAGTAGCAATCTAGCGATTGCAACACGTTGCTGTTCTCCACCACTCAGGGTATGTACTATTTCCTTTTCATAATCAACAAGACCTACTTCTTTTAATACTAAAGATATAGCATCATGTTTTTGTTTTTTCTTCAATTTTTTATGTTTGAGAGCAATTTCTAAATTTTCATTTACTGTTGCGTTATCTATTAAAGCGTAGTTTTGAAAGATAAAACCTAAGTGATCTCTTAATAAAAGTCGTTTTATTTTTCTTTTATGTATTTCTTTACCCATTATTTTTACAACACCTGAATCAGCTTCTTCTAAAGTGCCCATTATATTTAAAAGAGTCGTTTTCCCCTGACCACTTTTTCCGACGATACCAATGAACTCGCCTGATTTTACTTCTAAGCTAAAATCTTTAAAAATAGTTTTTCTATTAAATGCCTTGCACATATTTATTATTTCAATCATATATTTATCACCTTTTCAAAGCAAAAAGGGATTTATTAATATATATAAATCCCTTTTGGCAACTAGTATTATAGAACGTGCTTATTATAACTAACAGCGTATGGTCCGTTAAAATCTAAATTTAACATCGACCAACCTCCAGGATTTGCAACTGGTCCATAGTAAGTTACACCGTTTTTGGTAATTGTACCATAGTGTTTTAACGAAGAATGTAAATAATGGTTATACCACTGCATTTTTGATTGATTATATCCATAATCCCATGTTTCTGCAGCTTTTGCTGTTATTGGTACAACAGAACCTACTGCTAGTAATCCCAATAAAGCAAATGTAATCGCTTTTTTCTTCATGCATATCTCCCTCCCTTTTTGTTAATATATTACATGGATAATTATACCATAAACATTCCAAAAAACAACAATATTCTAAAAATTCCTCATGTAAGACTATTATGATTTATATTTAAGGAGAAGAGTATAGATAGTAATAGATTTCTAGAAAAAATATATTTTAGTCTAAACATTTGGCGGGTAAAATCTTTGTGATTTTAGAAAACCTAATTACTTAAGTCAATCAGGTCCTGATTTTCTTTTTTATTTAATTTATTAGTAAGATTTATTCATTTTTCTCTTTCTAAAAGTAACTTTTTTAATGATTCTTTAATTTTTAACTTTTCGTATTCAGTGCATGGTTTTTCTTCTACTTCTGTAACAAGCGGATAAACTTGTAGCAATAATTCATAAATATCTTTCATTTACTATTCAACTCCTATATATTTTATCTTTAAACCGCCATTATACATTTCTCTTACTTTGCATAACAAAAAAAATTATCTCATTGAATAACTATATAGAGATAAATTTTTCATTTATTAGGACCCCTTGATGAGTATATTTGATAACCTAATTAGGTGCAAAATGGATTGGGTATATTCTCTATTTATCTTATTGATTCCTATGTATCTTAATGTGATTTTTGATGTAATACGATTTAATATTGTATTTCCACCTATTGTAGCACATCCAATGTGAATGAAATATAAGTTTTATAAAACATACAAAATGTTAAACTCATAAAACTCAGTGATATCGGTACATGTCCATGATATTACTGGGTTTTATTTGGATATTTAACGGCTTGTTTTACAATTTATTAAAATGTGTAAACTTAGTTTTGCTTTTTACATATGAACCATCTTGAAAAAAGAACTACAAAAGGTACACCTTTAGATATAGATTATTTTTGCATCATAAACTACTTCAAAAAGTATCAAAATGCACTTATGCCACACTTCATTAATACACACACTTTTTGAGACGTTGTTTGTTGCGTATTTTTATGCTTAATAGCGTTTTATATTGTCACTATAAGTATGATGAAGCAAGGAGAATCCCCTTAATGTTATGTTTGTTGGATTTTGTTTATTTAATCTGGTGCGTGAAATTATATGAATTGAGTTGTTTTCTTTTAAAATTCCTATCGCATTCTATATAAATTTTATGGTATTATATAGATAGAAAATTTGTTTCCATTGTTTATACTCTATTGTACGTAGCGTGAAGGACAAACCTTACGCCCAGTTAACTCGGGCGGGGTTTGTCCTTTTTTTTACTTTAAGGAGGAGTTTACTAGGGGTTCAGCCGAGATACGTGTAAAAACGGGTCATAATCTGTATTATATTTCCATTATTGGTTTTTTAGCTAAAAATATCTACCTCATGATTAACAAAAAGCTGATTACTTATACTCTATAAATGAACTGCCCCCAATTGTTAAACAAAACCTAGCAATTGGGGCAGTTCATAGTTATCATTTGACTCTTCTAGTGACTTTCTCAAGTAAAGCATCCTTTGGTTGAATAAGATTTATTTATTAATTCCCATCAATCGCTTAATTGTTCTTATTTGTCCACGATGATTAATTTCGTCTTCCATAACGTGAAACCACAAGTAGTAATTATTATAAGGCACACCATTAGGGGTACGACAACGATTCCTTCTTTTTGGAGCCACTCATAAAAATAACTTACAAATATTGTGTTAATCGAATCATATCCGTACATTGAATGCCATTTTCATAAATAGCATCTTCATAATTTCGTAAGAAAAAATCTTTATCGATATTTGTTATTTTGAATCCGAATTTTTGATAGAGACCTAGTTGCATTAAACTGGAATTTCCTGTACCTATTTCTATAGTTTTATATTTTTGTGTTTTAGCATAGTCTATCGCAAATTTAAGTAACTGTTTCCCATAACCTTTCCCTTGTTCTTTTTCAGAAACCGCTATATTTATAACTTCAATTGATTCAGGGAAGGTAGGAATTAAAACCATAATACCTAAAGTAACAGTATTTTTCTTTAAAATAAAGCACTTCCCCTGCTTAAGGTATCCATTAACTATCTTTTCTGAGGGGTCAGCCAGTAATAATAACTCCATTTTTTCTTTGGTAATATTTGCGGCTTTTTCAATACTGATTTCATCAGAATTATTTAATTTCATTTTTAACAATCCTCTCAAATAAAGTGAATTTTGGTTAGTAAAATAGTTTCTTTGCTAAGTTTCTTAAGAACTAAACAGAATCATGAGGATATAAGGGGATATTATACAATAGTTATTGATATTTGTAATTCATCGCACACACATACTAAAAAGACTAAGTTTGTTTATATAAGGATTGAATCGCTTTGATTCCTTTAAAGTTTATTTTATAGGTATTTCTTTACTTCTATTCTCAATAAGTCTATCTAATAGTAAGTAAACAAATCCAGAAATAATACAACCCACACCTAAGATTGTAAATAACATATGTCCTAATAGATGCTCCAGTAATACACCACCTAGAAGAGGTCCAAATACATTACCTGTAATCCATTGCAGATTAGCAGCTCCCATATAAGTCCCCCTCAAATGTTCTGGAGCTATATTTGCAACAAATGTCATTTGGACAGGTGACATAATCATTTCCCCTACTGTATAAACTGTATAAGCTATTAATAATGAACTTAGAATAACTAAATCATTTGCGTCTATTACTTGAAACCACTTTGGTAACCATCCTATTGCTAAAAGGCCAACACCAAAAAGAATGGCACCATATAGCATTGATTTACCAATTGATTTGTGAGTTAGCCACTTTGAAATAGGAATTTGAAAACATACAACCAATAAGCCATTTAAAGTCATTAAATATGGAAATGGATTACCATTTTCGAAAATCATCGTATCCTCATTACTAAAATGAAGTGGTAACATACCTTCCGATTGTGAGAATCCCATAAATATAATGATTCCCGTCACTATATAGAATAGAAATATTCTATCTCTTATAACAACTCTTAACGTAAATCTTATTGACTGTTTATGTGTTTCCTCATGTATCATGATATTTTTAGGTTTTGTTTCCTTTAGAAACAATAACATTAATATTGTATAAAACAGCATGGTTCCAGAAGTAATCAAAAATATGACATCTTTTGATACAACCACAACTGCAGCTCCAATTATAGGGCCTATCGCAGCTCCTATATTATGAGCCATCCTAAGTAATCCATATGCCTCAGTTCTTTTTTCGGGTTCTGTTACATCGGTAACCATTGCAGATGCCGCTGGTTCAAAGAAAGAATTACATAGCCCTAAACCAATAGATAAAATGGCATATGCTATAAAACCATCAATAAACAAAAAAACAAGCATTAGTAGCCCATTACTGGCCATAGAGAGCACCATAGTTGGTTTCCGACCATAAGTATCCGCTATATGCCCTCCAATTAATGAACCAATACTTGCTGCGATTGGAGATAAAGCTATAATTATACCCACCTCAAGTAGAGAATCTACTTTATCCTTCAAATATAATGAGAAAAATGGCATTAACATCATCATCGCGATACTATTTAAGGCTTCTCCGATAAAGCGGATCCAAACATTAAGGTCCATCCCCCTTAATTCTTTCCATGTACTTCTCATATAAATACCTCACCTATGCTCAAAGTATATTTTTATCCCAACAAAAGTTTTACTACATTATTATTAAAATCTAAATTTAACCGGATATGCTGAAACCTCAGAAAAAACCTATCTTTTGATAAAGTAATACAAGCTTGTCCCTATGATTAAAAACATTAATAGTAAAACCTTCCCTTCTAACACACTTGCTTAGAAGAAAAGGTTCATTAAAATAATCTCTAACTCAAGTTTCATGTAAAAAATAAATAAACCGATAGTGCCTTTTATATCTCCAAATAATTCATTTTTGTTAGCATACCAACAATATTCTTTTGAAACCAATTAAGAGTCTCCCATGACCTCTGTCTATTCGTATAATCCGTTTCCTGAACCTCAAATACAATTCCTATGTTTTTATCCAAAGTAAGGTTCTTCACTTTTAATAAAGTTTCATGTAATAAACTTTCATTAATAGATCCATTGACCGGATTCTCTCCCTCAAAGCAACGCACCTCACTATAAGGAATCGTTAAATGTTTAAAAGAACTAAAATGAAAATGTTTAATATATTCCATTAAGCTTAAATACTTATGAAAATCCTTATATTCAATTTCCCTTTGCCTTAATAATTTAGAAATACCTAAACGTGTAAGATAGGTTATAGACCAATGACATATATCCCATGTTATTCCAACGTTAGATAACTCCAAATTAACCAAATCAGTAAAATCTTCGGGATATATAAATATAGGATCAAAATCATCGCCCAAGTTTCCAATAATGGGTAGGTTTTCAACGCCAATCCATATATCAGTTCCTTTTATTTCTTCATCTAGCATATTAAAGAACTCTATAATCCTTTTTCTATTATCTAGAAGATTATAGTTTTGAAATTCCGCGACATTCATGAATTGATTAGCATGCACTGTTATACCTGATGCATTATACTTTATAGCAAGGTCAATAAATTCATATAGTTGCTTTTTAATAAATTCATCATTGAGATAGTCTGCATTATCAGTAGGAAAATGCAGCGTTAACAAGGATGGATTAAGGGTTTGAACAAAAGAAAGGACCTCTGAAAACCTTTTTGTATATGAGTTATCAAATAAAGATTTTCCATCAAAAATATTTGCTTCTAATCCATAGCCTTTTTCAACCCATTTTAAGTCAATCTGTTTACTATCTAAACCAAAGAACGGGACCTGTGGTATTAACATATTCTCTTCACCTACCATGTCCCCCTTACTAACATAAATGCCTCAGCCGCCTGGTATCCAGATTTGGCACCCCATACCATTGCGTTATGTCTCATTGCTTCTATAGAGCGTGGATGAGGAAATTCCCTTAACTCAGATTCATAATGTCTCATCGCACTTAATTTCTCCTCCAAATGATCTTCAATATTCACAAAATAATTAGGAAGAAACTTATCTTTTTCATTATAATTCCACTCTGTAGAAGATAAAGTTTCATATGCAAATACCCATTTGATATTAGTATCTGGCAGAGGGCGTGTCGCTGTCATTACTGCTCTGTAAACAACAGTATGATCAATATTTATATCTCCACCATATTGAGTATAAATAATTGTAGGATTTATTTTTTCAATGTGATTTTCAATCTCTTTCACTACATCAAGTAAGGGTAATGTATCAAGACGATTATCAGGGAAATCTAGTCTTGCAAAACTCTTTACACTAAGTGTAGTACATGCCCCCTCTGTTTCTTTATAAGATAAGTTCTTAACCTCTAAATCTAGCTCTTTATATTCTTTAGCTCTAGAAGATTTTCCCTCTGCAAGTATTACAACATGTACATCATCACCTTGTTTCACGTGTTTCGCTATTGTTCCACCAACACCAATTATTTCATCATCTGGATGAGCGGCAAATACAAGTACATTCATAGAATTTTAGACTCCTTTAATTAATTTTTCTGTTTCCTTTGGCCCACAATTTAGTAAAATATCTAAAATAGACAAATGTGGTATAAATTCCCCAAATAATTGCTTGTAGGAATAATCTCTTATTCTTTGGTAGATAATTTCTATATTCTCATTCTCAAAGTCATTTTCGTTTAAATAATCTTGCCCTAAACTTCCAGAATAATAAGTACTGGCATTAAATTTCTGACACAATTCTAATACAAAATCACTTTTCTTACCTGTAATCCCTTCTAGATCTGATACATAATATAGCTCCGTATCAATGTTTAATTCACGGATAATAAAATGAATAAAATTCATGTTCATATCATTTAAATTAATCCAATCTTCTGAATAAAAACCCTCTAAATAATCCTTATATACATTAAAATAAGGTGCATTAGAATAATTAATTCTTATCGTTTTCCAATGCTTCCGTTCCCAATCTTGAGTATTGTCTATCTTTAACTCATTAAATGGAATTTCTTTATAATTCTTCGTTTGTATTGGAACCGTTAGCCAAGACGCTCCTTGTGAAGTCTTAATACGATTCCTATTTAAAAAACCTTTTTTTTCAAATTGTGCTATATCATGAAATACAAACACATCTGATTTATGAATTTTTTCAAAAAAACCATACCAAGGTAAATAACTTGGTTGGTGGCCACTAATAATCATAGTTTAAATCCTTTCTTTTAAACAAAAACATTTTTTCAAAGCTGCCCCCCAGTATATCTTAGGTCTAGCAATCCCTTTATTATGTGAATATCCTAAATCCGCATACTTTAATTTATTATGAATTGCTAATTCAAACGCATCATTTAGTAGTAAATATGAAGATTGCGAATTTTTTCCTTTGGTATTATTAATATTAATCCAGTAATATAAAACCTGTTTATCCATTATAAAAAGGCTGGAACTAATTAGTTCTTCTTCTAAGAATGCCCCTAAAAAAAGGATTTTTTCTTGTAAATTAAGAACTAAATGATAAAAAAACTCTCTACTAAATGAATAACTCGCTCCTATACTGTTATTATGTTCTTGATATAATTGGTAAAACTCATCTAATTCCGCTACAGTTATAGGACGAATTTCAACATTCTGTTTACGTGCATACCTAACACTTGTCCTAGCTTTCCCAGAACACGATGTCCATAAATCCTCAAACTTATTTGGTAGATCTAACATATAAGTTTCTTTATAATCCCACTTTTCCTTACTATAACTTTGAAAAGGATTTATCGTTATAGGTAATAATAGCTTTTGAATTTTATTTTCAAACTTCTTATTTATTATGGATTCATAAACTGAAAAATCTAATTTATCTTGGCCAATTATTATTGGGCCACCATAACCAATTAAACTTCCCAATAGCCTACCATCTTGTACATACATAGGAGATAAAACTACTGTATCTCGTGTTTCTATTAGTACTGGGAAAAATTGAACACCAGGTAATAATTCCATTAACTTTCCCCATTCGAAACTATGAAATACAGAACCATTATATTCTTCCATACAAGCATCCCAGTATTGGGCGTCAGTACATATTTCGATTTCCATATAATCACCTTTTAATTCTTATTCTCTAAATATTTTAGAATTTGACTACATATATACTTAAGGTCCTTGTCTACTAAAGGATATTTAAAAGGTATTGATAATACCCTTGGCCATAAAAAATCTATATTTTCTGACTCGGTTGCGTACTTCGAAAAAATAGGGATTTCACTCAGAGGTAAATAGTTCCAACAAGTTTGTATACCTTTTTCCGCTAAATGTACAGAACACTCATACCTATCAGATGGTTCTTTGAATATAATAGTAAAATAGTTCAAATAAACGTTCTGAGTTGAAAATATAATCTTAACGCCATACTTTTCTTCAATTTCCTGCAGCATTGTATAACACAGACTGGCGTTACATATATTCATTTCTAAAATCTTCTTTGTTTTCTGTAGGTGTTTATCAATTAACAATGAACGTACTATAGACATTCTTTTTGGGTTTATAACTTCCGTTTTCTCCGGTAAAGAATCTAATTTACTATTATTATAGGAGGGCAGAATCTCTAATTTCCTCCAATAATTAGTAAATAAGCTCAGTACTCTACTCTTTTTTATTCTTATACCTAATTGTGTTTTTAAATGATTCTTATAATCTAAAATCACTTCTTCCTTCTTTTCTTCATCCATGTCACACAATTCACTTATTGTACGATTAAGAAGTAACGCTCCTCCCCCAATACTTGGGATTGGTTTCGTTCCCCCAAAACTTAAAATACCAATGTCGCCTAAACTACCAACTGGCTTTCCATTTTGATAAGAAAACATTGCTTGTGCAGCATCATCGATGATATAAATATTATTTTCTCTAGCCCAGTCAATAATTTCTAAATCATCATGACATCCATACAAGTGCGTAAGAATAATTACCTTTGTATTAGCATTGAAATGTTTTTTTATTTTATTAAGAGAAATTGAATGATTAGTGTTTAAATCAATTAATACAGGTTTTGCTCCCACCGTTAATATTGCTTCTATCACATTAGGACAATTAAAGTTTGATAGAATCACTTCATCTCCCTTTGCTACTTTTAAGTACTTTAAACCAACCACTAATGCAGATGTACCGCTATTAGTTAATACAATTTCTGCATCCGGATAAAGAGCTTGAAGACTTTTTTTAAGTTTAGAATCATTAGGTCTATATACACTTTTCAAAAAAAATACATGATCAGATATACTCCAAAGAGAAGAATATATGGGATACTTAATTTTCTTTGGATTCTTAGAATATAGATACTGTGTTTCCATACTTCTCCCCTATTATTATCTCTAGTCCTTTATCTAATGAAATAATTGGTTGATAGTTTAAAAATAATTTAGCTTTCTCTATTGAAGGGATTCTTCTAAAGATTTCAATGCTAGAATTTCTGACTCCCTCTTCACCTAAATCAAGAAATTTAATTTTACTTTTATTTCCCATTAATTCATTAATTTTTATTGCTAGTTCTTCCATAGATATAGGTTTGTTATTGCCAACATTAAAATCTGCAAATTTCTCTCCTTCATATTCAAAGGCTAGTATAGTTCCGTTAACAATATCACTTATATAACTAAAACATCTAATTTGCTGTCCATCTCCATAAATAGTAATATCTTCACCACTATGAGCTTGTTTTAAAAACTTAGAAATTACAAAGTTATCATTTTGTTGTGAACCGAATACATTAAAATAACGTACCACTCTGACTTTCAAACTATCACTAGCATATTCTTTCAAATAATCTTCGGACATTAATTTAGCTTTTCCATAAGCTGATTTTGGAATTTTAATATCATTTTCTTTAAACGGAACACTCACGCCATCCCCATATACCTCTGAACTGGAAGAAAACAATAATTTTTCTATACCATTTTCGTTACAAATCTGTACAATATTTTTCGTGCCTTCAAAGTTCACCCTCACTACATCTTCTTCATTTAAACGGCAATTATCAACACCCACTAATGCAGCTAAATGGATTACTCCATCGACATTAATAAGATTTTCTCTTAATGTTGCAATATCTAAAATATCAATTTCCTTAAAAGGAACATCAATACTTGGATTAAATTTATCAAATATAACTACTTCATACCCCCTTGCTAATAACTCCTTTGTAACATGCTTACCAATAAATCCACTGCCACCAATAACCCCAATTTTCATAAATATTTACCTCCCTATTTTTAATTGATATAGACTTTTTAAAGCCGTTATAATATGTTCAACTTCATTGTCTGTAAGAGCACTATACAGTGGTAATGAAATAATTTGATTAAATATCTCTTCCGTTTTAGGTAAATATACGTTAAATCTTTCTTTATAATACGGATGCATATGAACAGGAATAAAGTGAACACTAAGCCCAATATTTCTCTTTTTCATTTCTTGAATTACCTGATCTCTACTAACAGGAGAATTAGCATTGATTTTTATAACAAATAAATGCCATGCATGTTTTACACCTGGATTGTTAGTATAGTTAGGTAACGTTATATATTCTTGAACCTCTTTTAATTCCTCTTGGTACTTTTCAGCTATTCTCTTACGTTTTTCAATCATTTCATCAGCTCTTTTTAACTGACTAATACCCAAACTAGCTTGTAGATCCATCATGTTATATTTAAACCCCGGTAATAGAACATCATAACGCCAGCTTCCTTCTTCACCATAACGATTCCATGCATTTTTGGTGATACCATGCCAACCATATAATCTAGCTTTTTCAGCAATCAATTCATTTTTAGTAACTAACGCTCCGCCTTCACCTGTTGTTATATTTTTTGTGGCATAAAAACTGAAACAAATAACATCTCCATGTGTACCAATTAAAGTATTATCATATTTTGTCCCTAATGCATGCGCTGCATCCTCTATCAAAAACAGTCCGTATTCTTTACATAATTTTTGAAGTTCTTTTAATTTAGCCGGGTATCCAGCAAAGTGAACTGCAATAATTGCTTTCGTTTTTTTAGTGATTTTTCTTTTAACATCCTGAAGATCAAGACATAAATCCTCTTCATCTATGTCTACAAATACAGGTGTTGCACCTACATGCATAATAACGTTTACACTAGAACAAAAAGTAAAACTCGGAACTATTACTTCATCTCCTAATCCAACCCCCAGAGACAGTAATGCTAAATGTAATGCGGCAGTCCCTGAATTACAACTTACTACATGTTCAGTATTCAGATATTCTTTTAAATTCTCTTCAAACTCTATCACCTTTGGCCCCTTTGAAAGCCATCCAGATTTAAGGGCAGAAACTACCCTATCTATATCTTCATCATTGATTTCTGGTCGATAAAAAGGAATAAACTCTACCATGTAATCACCTACAAACTAATAATATTTTTCTTATATACTGATTCATCTTTTAATATGTTTCTTGTGTCTAAAATTAAGCAGTTTGCCTCATTTAGCAATTTAAAATCAATGCAATCATGGTCCGTATGAACAATAATTAAAGTGTATTTATCTAATTGACTTAGGTTTAAATCTATAGATTTTTTCAATGTGTTATTGCCCACAATGAGTTCCTCTATAAACGGATCGTAATAATCCACGTTATAGTCTTCTATCATTAAATCATTCATAATATCCAAAGCTGGCGATTCCCTAGCATCATTAACATTCTTTTTATATGCAACGCCAACCATAAGAATATTCTTACCTTCTTTATCATCTAGTAACTGTAGTGCTCTATTAAGAACATATTTAGGCATATTTTCATTAATTTCTCTTGCCACATCAATCATTTTTGTTGCTAAGTCCTTATTATTTGCAATCCACTTAAAATAAATAGGATCAATCGGAATACAGTGTCCTCCTACACCAGGACCAGGATAGAATTTTTGAAATCCAAATGGCTTAGTTCCTGAGGCATCAATTACTTCCCAAATATTTATGTTTAACTCATTACAAATTTGTGTCATTTCATTAATAAAAGCGATATTTATAAAACGATACGTATTTTCTAATAACTTAGCTGTCTCTGCTACTTCTGGACTGCTTACCTTATGAATATCCTTAATTAAATTACTATAGAAAGCTGCTGCACAATCAGTACAATTAGATGTAACTCCACCTACGATTTTTATAATATCTTGAATTGAAAACGATTGATTTGCAGGATCGATTCGCTCTGGAGAGTATGCTACAAATATATCTACACCAATTTTAAAATTAGTTTTCTGTTCTAATTTGTATAAAACTTCTTCTCTTGTAGTACCTGGATAAGTAGTACTTTCTAAGATAATTAATGTACCTTTTTTAATGTATTTAACTATTTCATCAACTGCTGAATGAATATATGTTAAATCTGGTTGTTTACTAGTTCTTTCTAATGGTGTAGGAACACATATAACTACAACATCACATTCGTTTATATCATTCATTTCTGTACTAACAAAAAATCTATTTGTATGTAAAGCATCTTGGATTTCAGTATCTTGAATATCACTGATATAACTTATTCCACGTTCTAGTTTTCTTATTTTTGCTGAGTTTTTATCAAAACCTTTTACCGCATAACCTACTTCTAAACATTTAAGAGCTGATGGTAGTCCAACATAACCTAGGCCTACATATCCAATACACGCATTTTTATTTGCAATTTTTTCAACTAATAAATTTTTAGTTTCATTATTTAATACAGTAACCATCATTTATCACTTCCTTATATTAAATATATTACCTCTCCTCAAAAACATGAAAGCATCTTCAAATATAAGCATAATATATTACGAAGAAAAAGTATATTATGTTTTTTTCTTTATACAAAGGAATTTTTTATAATATATACATATTTAATAAACGAACTCATAATGGTTATACGGAACATAGTCTATCATTTCTACAAAGTCAGGAAAGCTTAGGTTATACAGCAAATATCAATGTACCGTTAACAAAATACTATCGGGTTGATAAGATTTTTGCTTAGATACATTTTCTCTTTCCATACTAATCACACGCCTTTTTTAAAGTTAGCACCAATGTAGCCAAGTTTGATAAACCACTTTAATTACTTTGGAGTTTTTGCACTAGACCGAAATAATGAGACACTACTTTAATTCAATAAAGACATCCATTTATTTAAACCTGTGTATTCTTTACACCTTTAAATTATTTATTGAAACATAAATATAGAAGTTTATCTGCAACAAAAACGGACATTTTTGTTACGGTTATTATTAATAAACTTTTAGTCTAATTAACTTGCATACTGAGTGTAACAAAAATATGTAACAATATTATTCGTAACAATATCCCTATTTAATCGTTTTTGGTACAATAGTCGGTGAAGGGGATGATAAATATGAAGTTTGGTTATATGCGTGTTTCTACATTAGATCAAAATTTAGATCGCCAAAAGAAACAGCTTGAAGAATTTGGATGCGATCGTATTTTTTTCGAAAAAATAACCGGTACAAAACGAAACCGGCCGGAATTAAATAGTATGCTGGAATTTCTTCGTCCAGAAGATAAAGTCGTTGTAACCGATTTAACTCGATTATCACGTTCTACAAAAGATCTCATTGAAATTACGGAACAAATTTCTCAAAAAGGAGCGCACTTGAAAAGTCTAAAGGAATCATGGCTCGATACAACAACAGCACATGGAAAAATGTTGTTTACTATTTTCGCTGGTATTGCTCAATTTGAACGAGATTTAACTTCTGAACGGACAAAAGAAGGGATTGAGGCTGCAAGAAAACGAGGGAAACATCCTGGAAGACCAAAAACCGATGAGGAAAAGGTAGATTACGCTTTATATCTTATTAATCAAGGTATGAGCCGTACAGATGCCGCCGAGAAAGCTGGTATCTCGAGAATGACTTTGTACCGTAAGATGCAACAGTAAAATACATATAGTTTTAATTTTAGTATAGTAGGAGGAATTACATTGACCTCAATTGAACGTACAGCCTATCCAAGGTTTAAACAAAACTTAACTCGAAAAGAATTGAAAGAGATTTATACCGTCACATATGAGGAAAACCAATTTGCCCATAAAGTAGCACGTGGAACTATTCCGGTCTTTAGCCTTTTAGTTATGCTAAAGTCTTTCCAACGACTAGGTTATTTTCCACGTCCAAAAGATATTCCATCTGTGATAATTCATCACATCCGTTCGAGTTTGCGTATATCAAATGAAACCGAACCAAACTTCCGAACAAAGTCCATATATCGACACCAGAAAGCAATTCGTGAGCATTTGCAAGTATTGTCCTTTGGGAAGGATGCTTTACATATTGCTACTAATGCAATATATAAAGCATCTCAAGTGATGGATAACCCCGCTGACCTTATTAATGTTTCTATTGAAGAATTAATTAAGGAACGTTATGAATTACCAGCATTCAGTACACTAGATCGGCTTGCACGTCGAGTAAGAACAATGGTTAATAATCGTCTTTGTAATACAATTTTCGCTCGTTTGTCTAATATAGAAAAAGATAAACTCGATCAATTACTTCATACGTCAAAAGAAACTCAACATTCTGGTTATAATTATTTTAAAGAGGTTCCCAAAAGCCCTTCTATTACTCATATGAAAGATTTACAAAACAGACTTTCATTTATTACCTCTTTCCTTCCAAACATTCATGATTTATTAGAAGGCATTCCAAATTCTAAATTGAAGCACTTTGCTGCTGAAGCGAATTCTTTAGATGCTTCAGAAATAAAGGACTTCGCTCCTCCCAAAAGATATATGCTGTTGTTATCAACTATTTATCGGTCACAAATTACAACTAGGGATAACCTTGTAGAAATGTTTCTAAAAAGGATGGGAATCATTCATAAAAAAGGAAAAGAAGAACTTTCTCTTTTGAGGGAGCAACATCGTTCCATAAGTGAAAATCTTATTTCTGTACTGAGTGAAGTTTTAGAAACAACAGCTATGCATGATGATAATACACAAATTGGCATCAAAATTACTGAGCTATTTGAAGCTAAAGGTGGTATAGAATTTTTAAAACAGGACTGTACAGCAATATCCTCATACAACGGAAATAATTATCTACCACTTTTAGAAAAATTCTATAAGAATCATAGAAAAACATTATTTCGGCTCATCACATTATTAGAAATTGACTCAACAACTCAAGACAATTCCCTCATAAATGCTCTGGAATTTTTATTAGCGAACGAAAACCGTAAGGTTGAACATCTACCTAGCGATATTGATTTATCATTCGCCAGTGAACAGTGGAAACATACAATTCGCGTTGAAAAAAGCACGAATTTACTTTACCGTAAACGTCTTGAAATCTGTATATTTTCTTATTTAGCCTCTGAATTAAAAACGGGAGACCTTAGTGTAAAAGGTTCTGAGAAATATGCTGATTATAGACAACAATTACTTCCATGGGAAGAATGCCAACCGATGGTTGAAGATTATTGTAATGAACTAGAATTACCTTCCTCACCTACTGATTTTGTTAATCGGTTAAAAAGTTGGCTAACATCTGCTGCAAAAACTGTTGATCGAAACTATCCTAACAATGGACAAGTTATCATAACTGAAGATGGAGAACCAATCCTGAAACGCTTGGTACGAAAAGAGTCTTCCAAGAGTAGTAAAATGTTAGAAAAAGAAATTATACAACGACTACCGGAACGAACGATTCTCGATATACTTTGTAACGTTGAACACTGGACTCGTTGTACAAGACATTTCGGCCCATTTTCAGGATCTGAACCTAAATTAGAGCATCCAATTGAACGTTATATTATTACTTCATTTGGATATGGCTGTAATTTAGGGCCAGCCCAAACCGCTAAACATATGCGAAATATAGTAACACCTCATATGATTTCTTTTGTGAATCGTAGACATATCAGCGCCCAAAAATTAGATGCCTCAATTCAAGACATTTTAAATCATTACAACCTCTTTAGCCTTCCAAAACTATGGGGGAGTGGAAAAACAGCCGCCGCTGATGGAACAAAATACGATTTATATGAAGAAAACTTACTGTCAGAATACCACATCAGATATGGGAGCTATGGAGGAATAGCTTATCATCATGTTTCGGATAATTATATTGCTTTATTTAGCCATTTTATCCCCTGTGGGGTTTGGGAAGCTGTTTATATTATTGATGGATTGCTAAAAAACAAGTCAGATATCCAACCCGATACGATTCATGCTGATACACAAGGTCAGTCTACTCCTGTCTTTGCACTTTCTTATCTATTAGGAATCAATTTAATGCCTAGAATTAGGAATTGGAAAGACTTAAAATTTTTTAGACCAAGCAAACATATTCAATATAAACATATAGATCCTTTATTTAGTGATGTAATCGATTGGAAGTTAATTGAGACTCATTGGCAAGATTTATTTCAAGTTGTTTTGTCTATAAAATCTGGAAAGATACTACCCTCAACTCTTCTCAGAAAACTGAGAAGTAATAGTAAAAAGAATCGACTGTACCAAGCATTTCGAGAGCTAGGCAGAGTCATTCGAACGATATTTCTTCTTAGATATATCTCAGATATGAAATTAAGAGAGCAAATTACAGCTAGTACAAATAAAGTGGAAGCATATAATGGTTTTTCAAAGTGGTTATTCTTTGGTGGAGATGGGATTATTACTGAAAATGATCCAGTAGAACAAGAAAAACGTATTAAATATAATGATCTCGTTGCCAATGCAGTCATTTTTCAAAATGTCGTTGATATTACCATGATTTTATGGCAACTCAAAAGAGAAGGTTATCGATTCTCACGAGAAGATCTGGTGATGTTAAGTCCATTTATGACGAAACATTTAAAACGTTTTGGCGATTATGTGATTGATTTACAAAACATTCCACAACCAATAGAAGAGAATATACCTGTATAAAAGATAAACGGGTCATAACATGGAAATAAAAACCAGTCTATGACCCATTTTTACACGTATCTCGGCTGAACCCCTACTATGAAAAAAGTCTACAAAATTGGAGCAATTGTTACTACTTTATGTGTTGCTTGTATTGCGATCTTTACTTTAACTAAGAATGAATCAGTCAATACAGAAACTATAACACCTGAACAAACAATTGTATCTGCTGCAAATGTAAAAGAAGCACCTGAAAATATAAAAGATATTTCAAAAGAAGAATTAAAGGGAAAAATACAATCCCATGAAGAGTTCATTGCGTATTACTATCAACCTACCTGTCATTTTTGTAAAAAAGCTGCACCAGATATAAATAGTATGTCAAAAAAGCATGATAGAACCATCTATCGTATTGATATCTCTACACCAGAAAATCAAAGTGCCTTTCAAGAGTTCGACATTCCAGGTACTCCAGTTATTGTAGCTTATAACAGAGGTGAAGAAGTTGAACGTCTAGAAGGAGCTGTTTCAGCTGCTACATATGATGGATTCTTTGCAAGACGTAATTCGAGCGCTAGCTAGTATAGTGCTCGTTTTTCTTTGGAAGAACGGAGAATTAACATGCAACAAAACGCCCGTATTCATTCTTTAGACATAATAAGAGGTATCGCCATACTATGTATCCTTTTTGCGAATCTACCCACTATGACGGGACTAGATCCCTTTAATCAAGCGGGTTATATTGGTATAGATAAAGTAATTCGCTTTTTAGTAGATTTGTTTATTCAAGCAAAGTTCTACACTATTTTCGCATTCTTATTTGGAGTAGGATTTTATATCTTTATGAAAAATACAAAAGCAAAAGGATATCCAATGTATAGGTTATTTACCCGGAGACTTTGTATTTTACTAATCTTCGGTTTACTCCACTTCATCTTTCTATGGTATGGAGATATTCTACATGCGTATGCTATAGCCGGATTTATTCTATTATTCTTTTATAAGCGATCTACTAAGCTTATTTTTATAGCTGGTTGTAGTTTCTTACTGGTTAGTTATGTATTACATATTATTGTATTTTTGCGAGCAAGTTCTTCTATTACTGAAGTACCAAATTACTATCAATATATTTTTACAGGCAACACTACCAATCACACCGTAAATCTATTTATACATTATTCTCATCAAGTAAAAGCACGTCTTTTCTTTCTAATGACCCAGGAATTCCAGCAACTACTAATAGGAATTCCGGAATATATAGGCTTATTTTTAATAGGGTTATGGGCTGGTAAGAAAAATATTTTTAAAAGGGTACCGGAATTAATAAAGAAAATTAGATTTTTACAGTGGAGTTCGTTATGTATCTCATGTCTTCTCTCTTGTCCTATTATCTACTACTTTATAAAAACAGATGTCTATTACTCTCAGGATATACAACTATGGATTCTATTTGGAGGGAAAACGCTAGCTATATTCTATATTTGTACTCTACTTAGAGTTTGTGAGAATCAAAAATATATAGAATGCCTGCATCCCTTTAAGAATGTAGGCAAGTATGCTTTAACGAATTACATTAGCCAAAGTATACTAACTCTTGTCCTTCTTTCGTTGTACTTTAAAGATGTCTCACACGTATATTACTGGAAATTATGTATCTTCGGGCTTTTTATTAGCTTCGTACAAATTATATTTAGTGAGATTTGGAGTAAACATTTCCGCTATGGTCCAATTGAATGGATATGGAGAAAAGGAATTTACAAGAAATAGAGGTTACTATATGATTCTAAGAAAATGTATGTTTAGAATCATTTGTCCAGAAAACCATTTATTTATAAAATGAGGATAAAAATTAATAATATCAATGCTTTATAGCGATAATTGTGTTAAAGATGAAAAAATGAAAGTAAACTTTAATTTTGCTAGTTACATTTTTTTATTATGAGATTTATTCTGTATAAGTGCACTTATACAGAATAAATCTCTCTATTTACGCTTTTTCTATTCTAAAACTAAATACTCCATCTTTTACTTTTACTAAGTGCGTTCCTGACCAAAAAGTATGTACTTTAAAATAGTACCAATCTCCATTTTTTCTTAAATATTCTTTAATCTCATTTTCTTTATTCCCAAACATACTAATTTCCCCCTTAAAAAAATCACACTGATCTTATTAAACATTAAATAAAAAAGTGCAAAATCTATCAACAGATTTCGCACCAAAAACAGATAAAAGATACAATCACTAGAAACATAGGAGAGTGTTTCACCACCTATTATAACCCATATATTTACATTTTTGTGTTGTAATTTAAAAATATGTAAAGATTCATCATTTTGTTTTTGAATTTTCTTTTTATTTAAGTTATACTAAACTACAAAGAAACAAATCTCCTTTAGGCCGTCAATAATTATGCTAACAACACAAACCAAAAAACCAATTCCCGTGTAATGGAATTGGTTTTTTTGGTGCAATTCAGTCAATACAGCAACTTGAACCCACATTTTCAAATGTAGTCTTATTAATCTTACCATAATTTTAGAATTCATAAACATAAAAAAACTAAATCACTAGTAAGATGCGCGAATCCGCTGCTTTTTCATCAAGAAATCTGGAGTATAACAACAATTAAGTTCATACTAGCATGAACAACAAATGATACTAGTAACCTATTAGTACGCACATATACTACAGCTAGTATAACTCCAATTAAAAAATATCCAAATACAAATGGAAAATCAAAATGCATAATAGAAAAGAACAATGAGCTTATTAGTATGCTCCAAGTTTGCTTAAACTTGGACATTAAAATGTTTATGGCCGCATAACGAAAAACAAACTCTTCTACTAACGGTGCAAGAAAAACAATTGAAACAAGTGCCACAGGAGATATTGCAGCAGCAGCGACTGTACTAGACGTATTTGCTGATTGCGTAGTTAGCTGAAATACACTCTTATCTAACACACTACCAACCATCTGCGCAAGAAATACGAATATGATCCCAACTAAAATCCATATGAATGAATTTCTTGATAATTTAATCGATAACTTTGGGTCGTTTATTATTTCTTTACTATATATAAGAAAGATGATTATCAGCATAAGTGAAAACCCAATTAGTTCCCAATGCACAAGAAGTTGTTGAATTGCTTGCTGTTGGTTTCCCTGAATATCATACCAACCTGTCTTCGCTAGCAATTGTACACCTATTATCCCCACAAACTGCGTCATTATAAAATAAATCAGTATGACATAACCTGATTTATGTATATTACTATTATCCATATTAATGTATTTTCCTTTCACTTTTTGATTTAATTAACGATTTTGTATTAAATCACGAACTTTCACAGGATCCAGTAGTGCTTTTTGTTCGTTATTTTTAATAAAGATTTTGTGTTAGTTTTGTACATTCATTTCTTTTTCTTCTTTAACACGTTTCCGATTACACCAATAGCAAAGATTTGGGCCTTTATAACTCATTGATGGTCTATATAAAGTTTTAACCGGATTGCTACATTTCGGACATTCTTGTTTATCATATTTCACGATTTCGTTCCCCTCTTAAATAAAGATTTGATTCTAACTTGCACATAAACTGAAAACATACATAAGATTTAATTGCCGATACTTTTTCATATAAATCCTGGTCAAAGAGCGCTTTCCCGTGCGTTCTTTTTTCTGTTGAAATAAGGATTTTGTTTAAACTTCATTAACCTTATTGATTCCTTTGCATACATTACAATTACAAGGAAATCTACAGGTTTCCCTAGTCCAGTTACCTTGCATTCCTTGCACACCTTGTGGAAATAACCCGTTATAACTAGCGGGTTATTTTATTTTTGATTACAAGATAACTATTTGGTAATAATTCTTTATAAATCGCGCCTAAACTTTTATAATCTTTATATAAAAATATTAAAAATCATTTAATTATAGGGGGCGTTTTGTATGCTACAGGGCATTAACCATATTTGTTTTTCTGTATCAAACTTGGAAAAATCTATTGAATTCTATCAAAAAATACTTCAAGCAAAATTATTAGTAAAAGGTAGAAAATTAGCGTATTTTGATTTAAATGGATTATGGATTGCTTTAAATGTTGAAGAAGATATACCAAGAAATGAAATTAAGCAATCTTATACACATATGGCTTTCACTGTAACAAATGAAGCATTAGACCATTTAAAAGAAGCATTAATTCAAAATGATGTTAATATTTTACCTGGTCGAGAAAGGGATGAGAGAGACCAAAGATCTCTTTACTTTACAGATCCAGATGGCCATAAGTTTGAGTTCCACACTGGCACTTTGCAAAACCGGTTAGAGTACTATAAAGAAGATAAAAAACATATGACTTTTTACATATAATAAGAAAGCTAGGGCTTTCTTATTTTTTATCAAATAACGCTTATATTAAAATTCCGGATTTCTTATTTCTATTAACTTCTTTTAATTTAGTGTTTTTAGCTCTTTGTATTTCTCACAAACTTCAAGCGCTTCATTAACATCTGACTCATATTTAGTTCCTTTTGCCATTATTCTTAAAGTCTCGTTTATCCAAGCCTGACTCTCCGCATAATTTTTAGCGACCTAAACATTTACCGTTGCACTTAATACCTGCTCCCTCTTTGTTTTTGACATAGTCATTCTCCATTTCTGTACAAAATTCATATTTTATTAAGTTAAGAAATTACGAATTTGAAAACTAAAAAATTATATATAATGATTATATGATAAATATCCAAAAAGTTATGTCAGACTACCTACTAAAATCAAGCCGCTTGCAGATGCTTTAACCCAATCTCTAACGCGCCTGTTCCTCCAAATCCCTGATTAAATAATAGTGGGACATCATACTTCTTTGCGTACTCTTTTGCTACATCAATAGATACCTGGCCACATGCACCTTTTTGAATGACAATAACATCGCATTTTTTTATAACACTTCGAAAGGTTTTCTTTACGCCTCCGTGATTTTTCCCATCATGGAAAATAACCTGGCAGTCTCTTTTTTTGGCCAACTTCTCTAACGTTCTTCCATTTGATCCACCTAAAACTAAAATTGTACTCATTCCCACTCATTCTCCTTATCTTTCTTCTTTATGTATGTACTTGGTGATGTTAATAACACAAGTGTACAAGCAACAATATTCATTAAAACGAAACAAACTATTATTAAAATAATAAAGATCGGGGACAACAAGATAAAAATAAAGCCACTTACTACCAAGCAGATAAAAATAAAACCATTGCTCATGTCTTCGTAACCATCTAGTCCTTGTACAATATTCAAACTATGCATCCAGACTGTGATACTATCCCAATTTTCTATTAACAGATAGCCACCACCCAACAAAAAAGCCCATCCAAGCAACGTTCCTAATAATCCGGAATTTCGTCCTATATAATACCCCGAAACAAAATTAGCAGCTGTTCCAATTAACATTCTCATTTGTATTCCTCCATATTCATTTTAGCGCTATATACAAATTTCATTTAACCATGGTTTTATTATATCAGAAAATTATGAATATTAAATAAATAAATTTAGGTACTCTTTATTTTTTTATAAAAGGGTTGTGTTTTTTCTTCCACAACCCTCATTTCCTTCTTAATCCACAGGTACTTCTTGTCCATGTGGAATTTGTGCAATTGGTGTTACAATTTGTGCATATTTGTTTACCTGCACTTTAAATTGTCGTGGTTCTAAGAAGTTTACCTGTTGAATTAAAACTTCAATATGAAACGTATCTACTTTTTTCCCACGGTCAATTTTGGTAATTCGCGCATTGTAAAACTTATCCCCATTTAGGAAATATCGTTGTACAGCTTCTGTAGCAAGCATACGTTCATTACTTGTCATTTTCATTGGTTCAATACCAAATCCAGCCTTTGTAAACAAATACGGGACATCATAACTACTATTAGAAATTTTTCGTAGTAAATCCTCTACAGTTTTTGTCTTTGCGATATATTCCTCTTCTTTTGTATCAAATTCCTTTGGCTTATCTCCAAGCATCTCAATTTCATCTTGATTTACTTGCTCTTCCTCTTGTACTTGAGATTTCATCATGTAACGATGAATAGTATTATAGGTAGCAACGCCTACTACTAACACTATAATTCCCAATATAACTAAGTACTTACGAGGCAGATTCGCTAACACACTCATGACTTTCTTCATTTCTTCACATCCCAAATCAGTCTATAACATTACGGATTTGCGTCATATGTTGACCTCTTGCCGTATAGTTTAGACCTGTAATTTGTACACCTTTATTATCACCAATATGAATCATTCTTTGATTCCCCATATAAATTGCAACGTGCCCAGGGTTTTCATAGAAAATAAGATCCCCTGGTTGTGCATGATTGATATCTGGTACTTGTTTACCTTGTCCGACTTGAGCACCTGTCCAATCTCCAAGTTGTACACCTATGCTTGTTCTAAAGACATACTGCGTAAATCCTGAGCAATCTGAAGAGCCACCTGGTGGATTACGGTCTCCTAATACATATCTGACTTTTCCTTGCCCTAGCCATTTTTTCGCTTCTTCCAGTACCTTTTGTCGTTTAGCATTTGTCATGGTAGGAGAACCACCAGATGATAACCCTGGATCATCATTTTTCTTAAAGAAATTCATTGGATCCGTCGGTTGATCATTTATACGAATTTGGAAATCTAAATGGACAGCGTATCCAAGCATGTTCAGAACACCATCAACATAGTTAGAACCACCCATTTCCCCTATAATTTGTCCTTTTGTTACCATAGTTCCTGGTGTAACTGAAATCTTACTCAAGTGTAAATAACGGGATACAATGCCATTTCCATGGTCAATATAGACACCTAGACCACCGTAGTTTACATATCCTGTTTGAGCTGTAACTACTCCTGCTTCCATCGACCATACAGGGTCTCCTGGTTTTCCAGCGGTCATGGCTCCAATATTTACAGCATTATGCGGTTTGTTATTATGAATTTCATCAAATGTACCTGTAATACGCCCTGATTTTGTTGGCCATTTCCAACCTTTATCAGAAATCCATTCTCCATCTCCAGCTGCCACGCAACCTGAATCTTTGTAATATTTCAAAACTTTGGAAACATAGCTGTAATCCCCATAGCACGCATTAACCTTTGTTCTGAAATTATTCGGATCGGAGCAACCACCTGGATTTAAATGATTCTTACTCCTTGAGAACTCAATAGCTGTTTCTTCTGAATAGCCACCCTTTGCTAAAGCGTAACTAATAAAACCTTCGCCAAAGTTGTATGACTGCAAAGCGAGTGCAATGTCACCATTGGCCTTTCCTAGTACATCTTTAAATTCCCGTACACCTGCTTCTATAGAAATATTGGGATCTTTAATACACCCTACACGAGCATTTCCCTTTACACCAATACAAGATGAGCTCATGTCTCCATATTGCCCCTCTGATGCCTGCATCGGGTCATTTCCTGCTCCACCTGATTCCTGCATCATTTGGGCAGCCAAAATACCAACATATTGGGCAACACCATGTTTTTCTGCCATTTCTTTAATCTTAGGAAGATATCCTGTAACTTTTGCATTAAGATTAACAGGCTCTCCACCAGGACTCACATTACCTACACACATACCACCAACAAAATTACTAGAAGGTGCAAGATGTCCATACGTTGCCTCTAACAACCCCGCTTCCAATATCTCACGTGCACGCTCTTTTTGACTCTTACTAAACTTTGCGAGTTCCATGGCTTTCTCTAGCCCATGAGAAGATGTTGTCACTTTTTTACTTCCACTTGCATTAATCTCATCTATTTTTTTCTTAAAATCTGTATCTCCTAATATCTTTTTTACATCTGGTCCAGAGTAACTTTCAGATTTTGTTTTTTGCATCTCTTTTTTCTTTTTTTCACAAGGACCATTCGGTCCCGCCTCACATACCTCTTTTTCCGTATATTCTTCATATTGGATATCCAAGAAATATGATATAGCATCATGCGGATCTTTACCAGTTAAATCATTATCATATCGCGCCATGTCAAAGGCGACAACCTCTTTCCAATCCACATTCAGAGCCATTGAGACTTCCATATATTTTTTTACTTGTTCCTCTGTCTTACTTTCATCATCAGTAAAAGGTACAAAAGAGACTAAAATCACACACACAGCAATAATTACTCCCATAATCAAAGCGGCAGGTACTCCAACCGCAGCTATAACGGCACCCACAATTTTTAGTATACCTGCTTTTAGCATTTTGGCAGCAGCTTTCGCTGCCGCCTTTCCTGCTTTTCCTGCCAATTTTGCCATCTTCCCACGCGCTTGCATCCCTTTTTTCTTAATAAAGTGGGAAGCTACATCTTTTAAAGGGTTACTTTTTTTCTGTTCATTTGGATCGTTAGGATTTTGACTCATAGACTTATCACACCATATTTTCCATTTTGAGAATTTCTTCCTCTTCGCTGTGCTAAGCGAGGATTTGGTGCAAATGGAATCAGATTTTGTGGGTCATGTTCTGATAAATTCAGATGCGTCTCTGTACGAACAACTTCGTCCTGTGTATGTGTGACTAAAATTTCTTCTTTTGGTTTAATACTACTGTCTTTCACTTCACAAGCTCTTTCAATCCTTTGGTTTGCTTGTAAACGCGTATCTCCTTTTCCGAATGGCGAAATACGTGACACTGTACCGTCTGTTGTTGTCGCAACCATGTAACTACGATCTCTTTCTACCACCATTTGTACATTCTTATAGCCACCTTGGTCTAAATCAGACATATAGAAGTGACCATTGTCTACCTTGTGATTGACCGTAAGTGGTGGTTCATTAAATACCGGTTTCTGTTGTAACGGTCTTTGATTTTGGTTTCCTACTAATTGATTTGGATTTACATTGATCGAGCGATTGATATTGATTTTTCCACCACTTGAATCTTGTATATAGGCTGGAGATGCTTTCGCACCATTACGATACTGCGTTAATTGTCCATCTGAAATATTTAAGTCCTGATATACGACTTGTCCAGATCGTATACTGCTATCTCCACTACCATAACGAGATACAACTTGCGTCATACCACTAGCGTCTTTTGCTTCAATCCAAGATTTATTATTTGTCGTCACAAGACGTACTGCACCTTTTACAACTGATTGCGCGCCTGTATGATCTGTTGTTGTCGGTACCATCTGTTGAATTTCCTGAATCTCTTTTGCTTCTGTACGAACTGCACTGTTATATGGATTATGTTTACTTACCATACGTGCAGTTGCTTGATAAGCACCCGCACCACCAATCACACCTGCGGCGTAACTTAAGCCTTTTGTCACATTATAGTGGCGCTCTGCTGCATTCCCACCTAATGATGTATTAACTGCAGCAGTAGTCCCACTTATCACTCTTTGTACTGCATTCCCTCCGGATTGTTGAACAGCACTCGCGGCACTAAAGTATGCATTTGATACCGTATCAATGCGATCCGCAAGCATAAGGTGTTTCGCACCTTCCATTACACTCATGCCTAGTTTTGTACTTTGCTGTGTCATACGTCCCACTGCTGAAGTTGGGATAGACATTTTACCAGCACTTTGTGCAATATTCGCTACACTTGTTGATGCATCTGCATAAGAGCGTTCAATTTCCGCAACGGAAAGATCTCCTGCACGTGCTATACTCGCTTGCGTTTGTGTCGCTGCATATACAGCTTTATTGATTGCGCCACCTGTCACAACACCATGTGAACGAACACCTTGAATCGCACTAGTAATTCCAGAACCTACTTGTTGGCTCACCGTTCCAAGACTTGCATGGCTTTGTAAACCTTTCGTTAATTGCGAAGCAAAGGCATCTTTATTAATATACGATTGATTATGTAGACTCTTACCACTCATATCTTTTGCCTGTACGGGCATCGCTCCCGCTTGTACTGCCGCTTGTTGTGCGACTGCTTTAAATTCATTTCCTTTTTCATTCAGATGAGACTGCCAAGCTTGCTCTTTTTGTGGTTGAGACATAGTCGGAGACAAGTTTTTCATAAAGCTTGCCTGTTGTTCTGCTGCATAGCCTTGTTTAAAGGATTCTGTAGAGGCTTGTACCAGGTTCCCAACATTACTTACTTGTTTTGCTTGCTGGCTTCCTTTTCCACTTGTCAAACTGTGCGTTTTCACACCATTGACTGCCTTCTGAATGCCTGCTGTACTAGATACACCCATCGCATTTAAGCCAGGATTTTTTTGTAATTGTTGTGATAAATGAGAAGCGAAAGCTTCTTTATTCGCATAGTTTGTACCGTCTTTTTGCTGTACAATACCAGCTGGTTCTGCCGCTTTTTGCGCATGATTTTGAAATCCTTGTACTTTTTGATCCAAATGCTTATTCCATGCTGCTTCTTTTTCTTGTTGCGGCATATCTGCCGGGAATTGTTTCATAAATCCAGCCTTATGGTCTGCACTATACGCTTTCTTAAATGCAGCAGTAGAAGCACCGACAAGTGCACCGACTTGTCCCATATTTTGATGGCCACTTTCTAACGTTTCTCCTTTTACATCCTCGACTGCTTTTCCGACTTTTCCTAATGCAAGTCGAGAAGCAAACGCATCTTTATTCACATAGGACTTATCAAACAGATTGTTTCCTTGTTTGTCCTTCGCATCAACTGGCATGGCTCCTGCTTTTGTCGCCGCTTGTTCTGCGTGGTTTCTAAATCCTTGTACTTTTGTGTTCAGATGGTCGTTCCAGTGTTTCTCTTTCTCTTCCGCTGACATATTTTCTGGTAACTGACTCATAAATGTACCTTTATGGTCTGACTCATACCCCTTTTGGAATGCATTCGTTGCAGCGTTTACTAAATCTCTAGCATTTCCATATGGTGTAGCGGCTTTCTTCATATTTTGTAAATCTTGTTTCCGCTGATTTGAGAAACGAGACATTTGATCATTGTTTGTTTTCGCTACTTTTTTAGCAATCTCTGCATCAGATGCACCAGGAGCACTACCTAATGCACTTCCAACTTGCGAGCCTGCTACCATCGCTCCCGGTCCAAGACCAGCTCCCGCTGCCATACCGGCAAGTCCTGTTGCTGCTTTACCAATTGAACTTCCAATTTGACCAGCTTTTAACATACGAGCTGCACGAGATGTCGTACCAACATCTGTCCCTAAATTCGCTCCTAATGCATTTTTCGGGTTATCTGCATCTTCTTTATTATCTTTCTCTCCATCTTTCTTTCCCTTTATCTTTTGCACTACGGTAGTCATCACGAACACCTTTAACCAGTCCAGCCACACTCGCTAAAGCCCCCATACCCATCATCGTACCTGCTCTATGAATACCAGCGGATGCATTGGTGCTCAGGCCAATAAAGCTTTTCACAATTTCACCAACTGGGATAAACATGGCAAGCAATACTAATTTTATGATAGGATTTTGTGCACCTCCAATAAGTGTAATGACTAACCATAGGGTAATTGCGTGAATCGCTTGAATTAATACTGCTCCCATAAGTTCACGAATCCAATATAACGTCTGTTGTTTCTTTTGCGGGAACAACCACATTCCTACCATTACAGGGCCTAGTAACATTAATACGTATAGTGTCACAGCACGCATTAAATAATAAAAGTTTGCCCATATCATTAATCCAGCTTCAATAAATAGTCCGAATATGATAAACATATAATCATTTTTATGGCCTTCCATTGAAAGTTCTGTAATCGTCTTATTGTCAGACAGTCCAGACTTTAATAAAGGTATTTGTTGATCCGGGTTGAAATTCCCGTTATTCACTCCATTTATCGCCTCTTTAAATTCCAATGTAATCCAAGAATTTAGATCAAATACAAAATTATAAAAGAAATCTAAGTGCCAGAGGCAAATCGAGATAATCATTAAGTCTTTTGCATATTCAATTAATGCCGTGCGATTATTTGGATTCAGAGTCGTTGCTGAATATTTTGCTGCTGTAATTACTACACTGACGAGAACACAAAAAGCAACAAGTTTAAACATGACAGGCATACCGGTATCTAATACATTCGTAACTGCATTCTTTTCATATAAAAAATCTAGATTAGATTTATCTCCACCAAAGACTAGAACTGGAATAGTATCCATAAATCCATAAATAGGCGCTAGTAGGGCCTTTACCATATGGATAACAAGGCCACCGACCCAATCTATTATTTTCTCAAGCATAATTTCACCTTCCTTTACAAAGGTACGCTACTATCCTGCGTACCCTTGTACTTTCTTCATATTGTTTAGAAGCTCTTGAAGTACCGCTTCATTCGATTCAATAAACATCATTTCTTTATCTGATGGATCTGTTTGAATCCAAACCGAACTATCTCCGACACGGAAAATCCCTTCTCCTTTTCCTGGATTGTTGAGAATAATATCAAGCTCCCCAGCAGTTAAGTTAAAGTTCTCTTGAATTTTTTTCTTATCAATCTTATTTTGTTCTAAGAAGAAATAAGAGAAAGTAGATTGCAAGATACCACGCGCTTTTACATTTTCTAAAATACGAACAAAGTCCTGACTTGCCCAACACATACCGGCATTTCTTTTACGTGAACGACGTGCTACTTTTTCTAAGAAGTTAACCGTTTGTTCATAATCGATAAACTGCCACATCTCATCCACATATAATACTTTTCGCTTGATAGCGTGTTCTGGACTCTTGATCCAATGCTCCCAGATATAGTTCAGGATAACGTGGAAGGCGATTGGTTTTAAGAATCCTTCTTCTAAATGACTAATATTAAAGTTAACAACTCGCGATTCATTTAATTGTGTTTCTACGCCACGACCAAAATGACTTTGTCCATCAAATAATGGTTTTGAACCATCGCGTAAGAATGGACGAATTGCAGCAATTAACTCTTCTGCTTTCACATCGTCTCCATGATTTTCTACTATGACATCGTAGATTTCTTTTAACTCTGGCTCAGGCTTTCTCACTTGTGACTGAATTAATTGGCCATCTACTTTCTTCACTTCATCTGTATATAAAGAGGAAGGGTGGGAAGTAATACCATGTCTCTCAAACACTTCACGGATTGCATCTTCTAGCATTGTACGTTGGAATACATTTAATCCTGGTTGATCAAAGTCTTGTCCGCGAATAATAATGTCAAAGAATCCTAGTATTTCATTGATTTTCTCTAAAATTGGTACAAATCTTACATACTTCACGCCATCACGCTCTACGAGTTCTTTCTTATCGTATTGTTCAAGTGCTTCTAGCTCTTCATCTTTATCCGTAATCTGAAGCTCTGTTACAGCGATTGCACAAGGGTTAATAATGATATTACTTTCAGGTGAAATGTTTAAATTAATACCACCTAAACGTTTTGTAATTTTTACAAACTATGACGATAGGTAAGGTTTTGATTCTATCTCCGCCTTTTCCCCCGCCTCACACCGTACGTGCTAGTTTCCCAGCATACGGCGTTCCATCGTATCCAACTGACTCTGTATAAATTAATTTATATTACTATCGGTTCATTACCAGCCTTAGTTCTTAGCACATTCAATTTATCCATTTGCTTTTTATTAAGATGAAAAGACCGAAGGTAGTGAGTAATCTTATTAAGGTTAGTCATGTGTATGAGTTTGTGTATAAACCAATCCACAATGACCAAGTTGTGGTACCTGTCGTCTCCACCTTTATTAATGGGAATGATGTGATGACAATGTACACGATCAACACCAATTTCTTCACCAGTTATAAAGCATTTACCATACTGAGCAATATACTTTGATATCCTATTATCATTGTATTCAATACTTCTACTCTTCGAGTAGGTATTCATAACTTGAATCAGAACATCCTTGGGTATCGCTTTGAGATTACTATGTACTTTCCTACGCCCTATCTCTGTATAGTTGCAGATAGTCTGTGAAAAGTTTCACGGATTTTTATGGTGTACGCCTGTAACTGGTAAAAGTGGTGTGTTCTGCACAACATAAACCTTAGATGTAGCTTGTATCCCTTTGGCTTTCTTCTTAAATATTGCAGATGTTTCACTAAACTTCATGTGCCTCACTTTATTTTTCAGTCTGGCTTTTATAGTCTTTATTATTGGGTAATTAATCTTTGCTAAGTCCATGTAGATTGTGACTGCATATCTGTAATAATTTTGTATACCAATAAGGGCTATATTAAATCTAGTAACATTTTCCGATGTTGGCTCTTTTTGAATGCTCTTAATTCTTTCTTTCAAAAGCCTCTTGGTTTTTGTAATAGCCTTGTCGGACATGCTAGTTTTAGCAACATGACCAAATTTGGCTTTACCTTGTTTGACTATCTTGATTTTAAAACCAAGAAAATTAGATGCATTCTTTTTGAGGTTAACCACTTTGGACTTTTCAGCATTAATTTCTAATCCCAGACGGGATTTAAGAAAATCCACAGTCGCATGATAGAAGCGTTGTGCTTCTTGATAAGTTCGACACATTATTTTGAAGTCGTCAGCGTACCGTACTATATAACCGC
This sequence comes from Bacillus cereus group sp. BfR-BA-01349, assembly GCF_022663795.1. Classification (NCBI taxonomy): domain Bacteria; kingdom Bacillati; phylum Bacillota; class Bacilli; order Caryophanales; family Bacillaceae; genus Bacillus; species Bacillus cereus group sp. BfR-BA-01349. The sequence continues at coordinate 69,605 of NZ_JAKUGE010000009.1, read as the reverse complement.
ATTTTAGGTTTGTATGTTTCTTTGCATATTGTCTAAATCCTAAATGTTTGGTGGAGGTTCTGTGAGGTTTATAAGTTTCCCACTGACTACTAACCCACCAATCTAGTTCATTTAAAACGATATTTGAGAGTAAAGGAGAAATAATACCTCCTTGCGGAGTACCCTTGTTAGGGATGCCCTCTCCTTCAATTTCAGATTTTAGGATTTTTGAAATAACACATAGGAGAGATTTATCTCTTATTCCTAACGTCCACATTTGTTTTAGTAACTTTCCATGATCAACGTTATCAAAGAACCCCTTAATATCGATGTCAACACAATAATGTTGATGACCAATGTTGATAAGGCTGACTACTCTACTAAAAGCGTGATGTGTACTCCTGTTTGGTCGGAAACCATAGCTATGCTTATGAAATTTCGCTTCACAAATTGGCTCTAACACCTGAAGAATAGATTGTTGAACTAATCTGTCCCAAATTGTAGGAATACCCAAAGGTCGTTTCTTATCACTACCTTCTTTAGGAATAAGAACTCTTCGAACCGCTTGCGGTTTATAGTTAGCTAATCGTTTTCTGACTTCATAAATAATCTTCGAATCATTCAAGTGCCATATGTCTTTTATGGTTAAGTTGTCAACTCCAGGAGTTTTACTTCCCTTATTGGTTTTGATGTTCCGATATGCTAATCGAATATTTTCTTCAGAACCGATGATATCAATCAACTTATAAAAATTGTTACCATTAAGACTACTGGAATATAACTCATCATACTTTCTTTGCATGTCGTAATATTCACTATGTCTTAGTTTGGTTTTCTTTAACATGGGCTGCAACCTCCCTTCGTTTACTGGAGAGCGTTACATCTCTTTAGTCTTACTCGAAACCATGTTAACCGTAAGTAACAGTCAGTCTTCAATCGACTAGTGGCTATCCCTCCGCGTTCGTTACACGCTTCATAGGTACTGTGCCACCACTTTCACTGTCATAAATTTAGGTTATACATCTAGTTAATATCACTAGTGTTTTCCCAAAAACCACTTCATAGGGATGCAAGCCCTCTGTGTCGACAGCTTACCACGTTCCGTCATTCTTATCTTTACATACACTGTTAGGTTTCCCCTATGAGCCTGCTACCTTGATATTGCCTGTAACAATATATGGACTTTCATAAAGGAGAGTTTTACTCATCCACAGTAGCGACACTAATTGTGTCAGCATACCTTTCGATATGCTCCCTGTATAGACCCGTACCATCAGGGATTCGTCCGCACTCCCAAGAACTCGCTGTTGGTCTGTCGTGCATCCTAACCATGAGTGTTTTATAGACTCCCGGCTTATAGGTTACGCCGTCCATCTCTGAACAGTTTTCGTGTCTACTGACTTACGGTAACTTTCAGCCGACTTCATCGAGCTTCATACGATTGGATTCTTGCTAATCTAATCGCATGTCGAAGGATTAGAGGAAGCCCTTCAAGGCGTTACCCTTTCATTTGACTTCTCAGAATGACAGTTCACTGTTGAACTGTAAGTTCGACAATGCCTAAGCTTTTCACTTAGGAACGTGTCGCACCCCCCTCAGGATCAATAATTCCAGCGTAAACATTAGCTAAAGGCATCTCACGAGAAATTTTCATCTTCATGCCAACACTTTTACCGGAACCAGATACTCCAAAGAATCCCATGTTATAATTATCAGGACGATATGTTTCATTTCCAAATGAATTAATAAACTCTTTTTGATCAGTAATCATGTTAATTCCATAAGGAATTCCACCATGATATCGTCCAGAACCTGAAATATATGGGGCAAATGTGGATAAAGCCCTTCTGTCGATATTTCTATATGAATCACTTAAATAATTTTTCCCAAAAGGCAATCCGCTCTTATAGCCCTTTTTAATTCTTGAAAAAGCAGTTGCAAGTTTAATCGAAAAACCAGAAAGTGCATCTTCCAAAAACTCTGATGATTTATTTAAATTTTGTAATGAATCTGAGTATAAAATCACTTGAGAACTAACATTAAACATATCGTTCTCACCAAACTGAATTTCTTCCATTAACATCTCACAATCCGCAATTTTTGTTTGCAGATCATTTATTTGATCTATGTTCCCTTTTTTATTTTGCCAAGTTAAATTTGAAAGGAACATCGTTTGTTGTCTTTGTAGTCGTTTAATAGCCTCATTCTTTCTTACCTTATGAATATCAATTACAACGTCTACCTCACCCATGCTTAAAATATTGTTTAACCAATTTGTCTTTAATTTACGTGGATATCCATCTCTCGGAATATACATTGGCCTAAAATATGTTTGAGTCCCTAAAGATTGTTTTATGACACCATGATCTTCTGACTTAATTGCTATCCCATCTGGTGCAATTAAATCAATAAATGTAGGAACATTATCCATAAAATCATTTTTCTTATCCGCATCTTGTTCCTTTATTTGTTCTTGTTCATGTTCCTTTCCAGTATTATCAACATCTACTTCTTTATTTTTTTTTCTACGTTTTAATAGCTGCACTACCTAGTTCAACTCCTCACTTAATAGAATCAAATTTATTAGGCTGATTCATTCACTGCTGAAATCTTTTCTTTAGTCAATGTAACTCTTGAATCAGTTTGATCTGCAGTTACGTATAATGACATTTGTTCTTCTTCCTTTACGTTTTTAAACTTAGCTGTTAGTGCCTTTCTTCTATTGAAAGTGTGATAAAGTACTTCTACTATCCCATCATGAGCAAGAGGTTCCACGAACATATTCGCTGCTTGTAATTGGTTACTAGCATTAGACATCCTTCTCATTAATTCGTTATACGCCTTTTCCATTGCAACTTGTTCAAAGTCTTCACCATCTTGAACTTTAATACTGCTTGTCTTCACCTCATATGAAAACAGAAGGTATCTCTTTGTTTCATATCTTGGTGATTTATTTTGCCAATCTTCCAAATCCTTAACAACTGCTGCCCCATACTTCAATGCATTAAGCGGCATATCTCTTTGTTCAGTCATATTTCTCTTCATTTCATCTAGTTGTTCTGATAAATCTATAAACTTATTATGAATATAAGCTGTTGCTTGATAATTTAATGTAGCTAACCAAGATTCAAAAGATGAATCAATAGCTTCTTGTTCTGCTTGACTACGTAGATAATAGTTACAAGGGACAACTTCAGCCATCATTACATATCTGTAATTAACGCAACGAATCATTGTAAAATTAATGTCAACAATCTCATCGATTAATTCTTCAAATACATTAGGCTCTTGTTCAACATAATGAACTTCATTTTTTTGGGTACTTTTTGATTTTTTAGCTAATTTTTCTTCTAGCCCCTTTTTAGCTGCTAGAGTAGTCTCATTATTATTCCAGAACTTAAATTGTTCCGGAATAATTGGTTGCTTAGTAGCCATTCGGTAGACAACAAAGGCTATTAAACCTATACAGAGAATCACCAGTACATCCATTCAATTTTTCCTCCTATTCCTTTTTGCCTTTCCTCCATACACCATATTGTGATTTTTCCCCGAGCCGTACTAGCCAATAATAATCAGCAAACATGTTATATTTCTCAACCTTCCAAAAGGCTAAATAACCAATAATAGACAATACTGGTAAACTAGAAATTATCAATACCCCTATTCGAAAGTAAAAATCAATACCCTCAAATAGATCCCATATAATAGGTGCTACAGTATATAAAAATGAACCACCAATAATTAAATAAATTAATTGCCTCATCGATACCACGCCAAGTATTACTTTTTGTTCACTAGTCATATCTGCTGGTACTTGTTCAATTCGCATTTACATCCTCCTTTCAAAATCGAATTCTTCACTTGTAAACTTGAACTGAAAGATTTATTAAATTCCACCTATATAACCTGCAATATCGAAAGATTTATAAATGATATAAGCTCCTATTCCAGCCGAAATTAAACCAGCAATTGCTTTTGTTCTCTCATTTGCATTAGTTTGTGATAATGACAATTTAGAACCGGCGTATAATAAAGAACCAACCACAATAAATCCACCCATTCCTAAAAGAATAACCATTATTGAATTTAAATCTGAAACAAGACCCGCTTTACCACTTTTTGAGTTCTTAAAGATCATTCCAAACCATCCAACAATAGACATACATTTATATAGCATCCAACCACCAAAAATCGCGCAAATTAAGCCGATTATTCCATTAGTCCGCAGAGCAGGATTGCTAATCGATGCAGTAATTTTCATACCTGCAATAATAATGTTAGCTAAAACTACAAAGCCACCAACTGTTATTGCTAAAACTAATAAAGAGTTGAATTTCTTAAATGTATCTGAACTAGGCTTACTTCCCTGTTTTGAATCAAATACATTTATATCTTTAAAAGCTTCTAAATTATCTTCTGCCTTTTTCAAGTCTTCAGCATAAGCAATTGGGGGATGTATAACTCCTATTCCTAAAATGAGAATGAGAGTGGATATGCAAGAAATAGCCCACTTATTAAAACTAAACTTTCTATGCATTAAACCCCTTCTTTCAACTTCTTATGAAAAAAGATGGGTAAGAGAAATTCATTACACCCTTAGCCCATCTTTTTTGGAACGTGGATTTAATTAACCTCCAAATCCGCCGACCCATCCTGCAATAACTAAACATTTGTAGCAGATCCATCCACCAAAACAAGCTGCAACAAAACCACCAATAGCTTGTGTACGTGCTTGAGGATTTGTTTGTGCCATAGCAATTCTTGAACCTGCAAATAGTAGACATCCGATACAAAGGAATCCACTTATACCCATACCAAGGATTAACAGACCATTCATATCTTTGAAAATACCGGCTTTAGCATTATTTTGAACTGATACTTTCTGACCACCAGCATCAACGCCCTCGAATACCTTCGCTCCCGCTTCCGCAATAGGAGAAGAGGTAAACATGTTTTGTCCAGCAACTACCATTGCAGCAATCATTGAAATAGTAAGAAGTAACTTCTTAAACGGTTGTGATATTTTTTTTCTAAAAGGTTGTGTAAGTACTGACACAAACCCACCTCCAAATTTAATTAATAGTAAAGAGAATAAATACCTCTTAAAAACATTACGTAAATATATTAAACAAATTTTTTATTAGGTCATTCTATTTCCACCTTCCATTAAAAATTTAAATATTAGGAAGCCCTTCTGCTTCATTTGTGCATTATACTCACCGAGGGTCTAGTTTTTAATAGTAAATGGAAACTTTTTTTTAAAAGTAAAAAAAAGTTTTTTACTGTATATTAGAAACATAGAGAAAACAACATACAGTATATTTACTTAATATATAAATAATAAGGAGTGGATGATATGTTAGATGTAGCATTGAATTGTTTCGTAGGAAGAAAGATTGGTAGAGAATGTGGTCGTGTAGGGTTAATCTTCGGTTTAATTTTAATTGGTTCATTACTACTATTTCAGCATTATGCGCCATATATTTATTCTGTCTATTCTGCAAACACAGTAGAAACTATTTTAAAAGGGCTATTTCTTTTAATTATTGGATTTGGTACACTTTTACTTATCGTACCTATTATTATGGCAATTGGATCGTGTTTTTATCTTTTAATTCGTACAGTAGTTGGGGTACTAAAAGCATGAGAATAATTATTTATATTCAAAAATAAAACACCTATAAATATGGTAAGTCCCATATCAATAGGTGTTTTTTATTGTTGAAAAAAATTAAACAAATACAGTTTTATCAGTTTTCCACTAATATAATTATATTTTAATCAGTCTAATTAATTTTTCCTTTTGTACAATTGTATTCATTAATGTACAACTTTGTTGTATAGTCCACAACTTTCTTGTAATTATACAACCACTGTTAGCCTATCTTCACAACACTCGGTAATTTTTTGTTTATTAGCAAGTCATCAAGTCCCTTAGATTCATTTACATCCCAAATTGCTGCGTATAAATTTACACCAATTTCTTTTAACTCTTTAGAAAAGTTAAACAGGTGCATTTTTACAAATTTATTAGTAGTAGCGTCCATATCATAAGCAATGACAACTTTCTTTATGCCTTTTTCTTTAATTATTGGTAAAATTAATCGATACGTTTGTACACCTGGTAATGCGAATACATCAGTTCCAAAAGTATCTAATTTTTGATTTTTGAAAACTTCATTGTCTTTAAATTCATAAAGCATTTGTGCAATTCTATCCCCTTTTAATAAACCTTCAGTCACCCAAACTGTATCTCCTAATTCATATTCTTCACCCATTTGCCAATCTTTTAATCTTTGATAGGGTACTGCTAAATGTATAGGAAGTGGATTCCCTACACCTGTACCATTCTCTTTACCTGATGATGAAAGCCAGTAGTACTTTTGACCTTTTTTTAATTCGATGTTCCCAATGCTTACACCATTCAACTTAAAACACTTTTCCTTAAAATCTATTGGTCCTTCAAATACAATCTCGCCTTTATAAAGCACTTTAACCACATTTGGCTGTTTTACTATTTCTGCCTTAAAATCTGAATTAACAGGTGTTACCTTTAATTTATTAGTTACATTTTGAATTCTATATTGGAAACCTACAATCTGTTTTGTTATATCTCTACAAGGAATAAGAATTGAATCTTTACTACCACTCATAGTAATATATTTATCACCTTTATTCTTACCCTGAGCTGTATAAAATCCTGGTACTCCCAAAAATGTGTCTGGTTTTACTACAGAAACACTCTTTAATATATCATTTATTATTTGCCATGGTTTATCAGGAAAACTATTATATTGTCTTACTTCTATTTCTTCAGTAGTCATACAACGACTTGGTCCAGTTAAATGATCTAAATGTTTTTGATCAAGTTGGCATCTTTTTAACATAAGTTGATAAGCAATATTTAATTCCCTAATGGTATGTTTTTCTCTTTCTTTTACTACCTTAATTCTTGAAAAATCATAATCTGTATGTTTTTCAGCGTTTAAAAAATGCAGATAACCTGGGCATGTCCCATTATGACCAAAAGGTTTATCTGATTTTACTCGACAACAAACCACTCTATTTTTATCCTCATTAATCATACACATGTTTTCACTTCCGCAAATGTCACAAGGTGTATGATAATACTCAAACCAGCCTTTTAATTTTGGAATTGGTCGAAATTCTCTAACCATTTTATAAATCCCCCTTAATTTTTATTAATCACTATTTTTCAGATAAAATTCTCTAACTAATCTCTTCAATGAACGCAAAAAAGGCCCAAGGAATTTGTATAAAACGCAAACCCCAAAGGCCTAATATTTTTAAATTTAATAAAAAATACATAAGTTATTTATGTGTATATTCTATCAAATTCTTACTTTACTTTCTATGAATTCATAAATTTCTTTAGAAAAATTTCAATAGTGGATCTTACAGGTTTCTTTTCAAAAGTTAATACTTCTTTTTTATCACCAGTAATTTGCTCAAGCAATTTTACAAAATGGGGTTCAAGTTTATTGTAAACATGGTCTTGCTCAAGTAATGGTAAGGTTTTATATTGATTCTTATTAATCTCGATATGCATAGAGGGTAGTTTAGCAATTAAGGGAATTCCTAAACCTATTTCTAATAAATCCGGCTTACTAAATTGTAAATGTTCATTAAATATTAACTTACATGTAATTTTAGATTTTATTACCTTATCAATATATTCTTTCCATTCAAGAACACCAGATATATCATTATTTCCAATAATCCATAATTCATCTAAATGGGGTAGTATTTTTTCTGTATAAGGCTCCATTTTCCCTGTTGGAAGGTCAACTAATAAAAGATCATAGAATTTTAACCCTTCTATAAAGTATTCAAGTCTCTGTTCATTCCACTTTAGTTCTGTGTCTTCTTCAATAAATGGATAAAAGTGAATGCCCTTTATATCCCAGACAACTTGTTCGGGTTTCCCCTCTCCGTTTAAAAACTTACTATAGGTTAACCAATTCTTAGGCATATTACTAAAAAGAGATAATGAGCTTTTCTGCTTCATATTCGGTGTAATAGACTCTAAAACTCCTATAGGAAATGCATACTCAGATAAGTATAATGCCAGATTTATACTTAACGTTGTAACACCACTTCTATGTAAAGGTGACCATATTCCTATCGCCCTATGTGGTATGGTCTTTTTTTTATAAACAGGAATATTTATATGGTCGCGTAAATTGAAGATTCTTTTTTCAAACTGTTTTCTTTCAACAATGTATTCTTTAATTTCTTGTTTATCTATTGGTTTACCATTAGCAGTAAGTTTCAAATCGTCTGCTATTGCTTCTTTATGTTTTTCTATTTCTTTATGTCCTGCAGTATCAATATTAACCTCTGGGCCATTATTTGAATCTTCACTACCAAGTACTTGTTCTTGTTCTTGTTCTTGTTCTTGTTCTTCATTATTTTCTTTTTCAATTGATGCTATATTCTCCAATTTATTATCTAAATTGTTTATGTTTACACTGTCTTCATCATCATTAGACTCTTTTGGAATAAAATTTAGGTTATATATATCAGCACCATTATTTTTATCTTCTTCAATCGTTACTGAAAGTGTATTTGTATTCAATGAAAATGGACAATGCTCTTTCTCTACAACCTGCATTTCCTCAACAATTTCTACCGGGTAATCTAATGGTAAATTCATTAAACTATTTATATTTTCTTGTTTTAATTCTGAAATTAACAATCTAAATTGCTCTTCATCATTAGAAATAATTTTTAAAACCGGATCTTGATATTTATCAAGAGATTCTATAGCATTAATATCCTCAATTATTAAAATGAAGTGTTGGACGTCACTATAAAACATCTGCTTTAAACTACAATATCTTATATAGTCTTGATCACTACTATTCACATTTAAAATCAGTATTTTTACATCTTCTTTTGGCTCCTCTAAATCTTCAATACTACATTCTTCATAGTCCCATTTCGGAAAATGTTCTTCCAGGACCTCAATCATAAATTCCTTAAATTCTTCATCTATTGTATTTTGAATGATTACGTCCAAAGTTTCACCCTCTTTATTTACTGTTCTATACAGTTCTCTTTTGCAACAAATTCATTAAAACGACGAATAAGATTTGCGTTTAAAGGATATTTTTCATTCATTACACTTGATAAATAGTTAGGAGTAACACCTAACTTGTTTGCAACTTCTTCATTAGAAAAATTATGTCTCCTCATAAATAAAAGAATTTTTTCAATATCATTAACTGGTTTTATATCTAAATTCAATTTGTTATGCATTTAATTACAACCCCTTTTAAATAGTATTACTACCATATAAGATACTCATTTTAACCTCATATTTTAAGACTAATTTAATTAAAATTGTTGATATGATAAGAACTTCCCTCTATAATGAGCTTATTACAATATTTATTTATTATTTTTTACTAAAAACAGTTTAAGCCCTTGGGGTTTCGGAATTTATTAACAATCCGTTACCCTCAAGGGCTTTTTTGTGTTTTTTAGGGTTCTGAATATTGTTTTATTAGGTTTAATTACTGTATTAAATAAAACATTTAAAAATGAGGAGAGATAATTATGGAATTTACAATTAACAAACAAGAACTACTCAATAATTTGGTAAAGGTTGGTAAATACTCAGCACGAAGCACGAATTTACCCATTTTATGTGGTATCTATTTAAAGGCAACTGCTAATGAATTACAACTTGTAGCAAGCAATAAAGAGGATACAATCGTTAGTACTATATCAGAGATTCAAAATTTTAATGTAGTACAAGAGGGTGAAGTAGTTGTTCCTAAAACTATAACAGATATAGTAAAAAAGCTACCTAATGATACAGTATCATTCACCTTAGATAATAATAATTCACTTCACATTTCTAGTGGTAAAACAAAGTACAGTCTTAATACGTTATCTGCTAATGATTATCCAGATTTCACTACTAAGACTTTAAAGTTTCTTGTTTCTATATCACTAAAAAAATTACAAAGGTCTGTAGAGGCTACTTACTATTGTGCTGCCGAAAATCATTCTAAACCTCAATTAAAGGGGATAGAAATTTCAATTACAAATAAGGAGATAGCGTTTGCCGCAACAGATGCAAATACACTATCTAGAAGTACGATTCCAATAACAACTGATAGCAACACAGAAGAAAAGTTACTTTACTCATGTATAGTACCTTCTAGATGGCTCTATGATGCGATAAAGATGTTTGAAGAGGAAGAGATAGAATTAGGTTTTGAAGGTAATTCTGCTATCCTTCGTTCGAAAGACTTGCATATCAAAACCCAAATAATTGAGGGGAAATATCCTGATGTAGTTAAATTTATGGAGTTTGAGAAAACTGTTAAAACAACTATATCTACGGATAGATTGCAGTTAATGAATTCGCTGGAGCAGGTAAATGTTATTTGCTCAATGAACAATCCAAAGTCAGCGGCTTTATTGAATTTAGAGTTAAACTCTAAGGAGATTAGTTTATCAAATAATAATAAATCTCTAGGAGACGTCATCGTTAAAAACCCAATTGAAATAGAGGGAGAATCAATTCCTATTTCAATTGGATTTAGCATAGACTATATGCTTAGACATTTGAAAAGTATGCAAGCTGATGTTGTAAAAATCGGATTCATCGCTGAACAAAGTCCGCTAATTTTTCGAAATATAGATTCTGAAGATTTTAAGCTCATGTTACCAATAAGAATAGGATGATTAAGTAAAAGAGAAGGTACTACCACTTCTCTTTTTTTATATTTAGGAGGAAAGGTATTATGAAAAAGATATTTGATGGTCAAAAATTTATGAATAGCATACTTGAAAATAAAGTTCTATATAAAACACCCCAGTACTCTACTGGCGAACTAAAAGTAGCTACTCATTTACTTAACCAAGATAATGTTACCGATATGGATTTTACTACTTTTACAGATCGTGATATTGATGATGTTATTGACCATGTGCATGGATACTTAACTGATAACGGAGATAACGAATATTTATTAGAAGAACTCGTATCTCATCAACACGTAGCACCTACTATGGATCTGTATGAGGCATTAATAATAGTAAATCGTGAAAATTTAATTTTCCAACTAGATAATCAATATCATGCGGCTTCCTCGTTGTTAAGGAACGATATTAAGAAAACTTATAGAATAAATGATTCAGAGGAGATATTCATATGATACTTCGAGACTCTGAAGAAATCACTTTAATGTTGGACACATTATATTCTCTTAAGATAATAAATGCATTTGTTAACAATGGAGTAAAAAAAGAGGCGTTTAAACATTTCAACTTAATCTATGAGTATGGTCATTCCTCTGATGAAAGTCACGAAGTTTTCTTACAGGGTATTATAGGCCTTTTAAAAGAAAGTTTCGTTATAGACATTACTGAATACTTTTATGCAGCTAACCCAAGTGATTTAGATTTTAAAAACTTGATTCAATCTGCCCATAAAAAATACTCATTAAATTTACTAGATGTTCAAAGAATAATTGGCTCATTTCTAAGAGGATACTGCTTATGGAGTGAGGTTAAAGAAAGTAATTGTGAAGAATTAAAGAAGTTAGAAGATATTAAAATAGATGGTTTAAAAATAGTTAACATTAATAAAATAATAATTTTTTATTTAGATGAACATTATGTTTATGATGATACGTTGTCTTCAACAGCACATACATTTTGTGAAGAATGGATGGGGGTTTTTCAATGAAATTTATATATTCATTCTGTGATGAACCAGATAAATTACATGAGTCCAATTTAAAAATTATAGATAACAATATAGAAAGAGATAATTTTTATATAACACTAGAGGAGTTTATTCGCCTTGTCGCGGGATCATATGTACTGAAAGACAATGATACTTACAAGTCTACATTACTACCTAGAAATTGTATTCAATACACAACTAGTACCATAAATAAAACTTGGGAAATTATTTGTGATATTCCGGCCGACTATTATGATATAAAAGCATTTAATGATGATACAGCCTATATAGAAGTTGGTCTTCCAAGACTATTAATTAAGTATGAAATACAAGAAATAGAAGAGAATAAATTTACACTAAATAGAATTCACCTATATTCACTTAAAGGTACTTCTAGCGTAGAACAAAATACTACATTATATAAATTCCCGCTTTCAAATGTTGATAGTAATGGAAAAATGTGTACCGGTACTAATAGTACATATATATTTAAAAATTTTATAGAAATAGAGAATTTACACAATACGTTTCTTTTTCAGACTGTATTTACTAATGACTACTATAACGGCAGTAATGTAAGTAGTTATTCACTAGATAAGTTATTGGAGAATTTACAAGGGAAACCCTTCCCGGAAGAATGGCTTTATGAAAGAAATTTAAAATTAAAAGATATAATCTAGGAGGAAATATAATGAACCTATTTGATTGGATGGAAAAAGAGGAGACTAAAAATAATACTGAAGATGTAAAATCTACTAATATTTCATCTATTTCTCAAGAAGAACAATTAGAGGACAACAAATTAGAATCGCCACTTGAAACTAAAAATGAATCCCATAAACCTAATGAATCATCTAATACTTTAGAATTACAAACCGGAGAAATACAGGAAGAATCAAGTACTGTTGTTTTAACAACAATAAAGGATACTAAAGAGAATATCCCCGACAAGAAGAAAGATAGTGCATCTACCAAAAAGAAAGATTCATTTGTAATAGATGTAAAAACAACTATTCGTTATCAAGGTAAAAATACAGATCTTGTCTCTTTATTCACAGTTAAAGAAATTACAGAAGGCTTAACCAAAAAAGGATGTATCTCTCCAATAACCGAAAAGGATGTCATTAAAGCCTTAGAAAAAGAGCATCCTGAATTAGACCCTTCAATAGCTAAAATAATTTATATCCAAAAGAAAAATCTTTTAATCCCACATATACCAGGGAAAAAAAATGGATTGAATAATAAACAACCTTCTGCTCCTAACGAGTCAGAAGGTGTTTTTCAATTAAAAATATTAAGAAATAGACTATATTTATGTAATGAAAAAAATAAAAAACAAGTTACTATACCTGAGAGATTAATATATGATTTTATTAAATTGTCTAGAAGTTTTAGCAATGAATTCAGTGTGGAAGTAAAAGGTGAAATATATTATGACTTATCATCTAATAGTTATAAACTATTTATTCCTCGTCAGAGAGTTACTCATACACTTATTGAAGTAAATGAGTTAACTCCAAAAGAGGCCTTACTTTTTTGTGAAATGATAAAAGTTATGGAGATTCATTCCCATCATATTTATTCGCCTATTCCATCTAAAATAGATAATGAACATGACCGATCTAGAGGGCTATATTATGCAATTATTGGTGATATACAAAATCTATTCCCTAGTATCACGGTACGTATATTAAATAGTGACAGTGGGGATTATGAATATTTGGATCCAATAGAAATTATTAGTAGAGAAACAATAGCTTCATCAATGACGCCACAAGTTGTTATAGGAGAGGAAAGATAAATGAAAAAAATTTATCATGTCCTAGAACATTTAACAGATTTTGACCCCTCTAAAACAGATGTAAACTATCGACTATTTATCCTTGGATGTGGAGGTACTGGAGGCTATGTGGCTCAACACGTTGCGCAAATACGCAAACTTATTAGCCCTAAATCCGAAATATTTTTAATTGATCCAGACATCGTAGAACGCAAGAATTTAAATAATCAATTATTTGTCGAAAGAGATATAGGAAAAACAAAGGCATCTGTGTTAAAAGAACGTTATACAGTTGCGTATAATATGAGAATTAGTATTCACGATGCACATTATATTGAGACTCTAGAACAACTAAATGAAATAGTTAAATGTACAAATTATATACCAACTGATAACTATAGATATAAGATAACCTTTAATGTAATTATAGGATGTGTAGACAATAACTTTACACGTAGATTAATTAACCAATATTTTAATCAAGTTGAAAATATAATATATATAGATGCTGGTGTAGAAGGAGGAACCATTCCTCAAGGTAAAACTTTAGCAGATATGTCTACATGGACTGTTGAAGAAAAAGAAAGATACTTAGAAAGCGGATATGTTGGACAGGTTTGTGTAGGTGTTAGAGCAAATGGTAAAACAATTCTTCCACCTGTTTGCGAAGTCTTTCCAAATTTATTAATAGAAGCTGCAGATGAGTTAAAACCAAGTGAATCCTGTAGTTCTTTATTACAAAGCGAACCACAACGTCTTATTACAAACCGATATGCTGCACTAGTTATTGCAGGCTATATAAACGAACTGTTTTCTACAGACACCATTAGAAATCATTACACAGTATTCAATAGTAGAGATAATTCAAGCTCTCCATCTCCACTACCTACTGAAGAAGACTTAGAGATTTTTAAAGCTATCCAGGAAGAAACAATGCGTAACTAATTTACGTTACTTATATAAGTTACTTATATTTGTTACCTATAAAAAGATTGATTTAACAATACTAAATACAAACATAAATAAAAAGATAGGTCATATATTATCTATGATAATATGAGTGACCTATCTTTTTTATTCAAATTTATTAGGGTTATATTGAATTAGTGTATTTGAAGTGTATATTGTGAGCGTCATGATGATGTTCTCATATAAGGTGTTAGTTTGTTTAACCATTTGCTCGTGTACAAGTGCCTGTATTGGAAAAATTTCTTTATCAGGTACAAATTCACTTAGTTTAATATTAATATGGTAATTATCATAGAGAGAACTTATATTCTCCACACCTTCATACATAACAAAATTTGAATGAGCATAATTAGTTTCTTCACTAGAATACTTCATTATCTGGATTTCACCCATTTTAGTATCCCTTACTTTAAAGCTCGACCATTTATGGATTTCCCACAATTCAGAGTTATCATTTCCAATTAAACAAATTGCATACATCTGTGGATTTAAAAACAAAACATCATCTACACGATGAAGAATACCATATTTGCCTTCTTCTCTAATTTCAACAGATCTACTTTTTCTTTCGTTTTTAAATGCATAAAACGCTCCTAAACAAGCAATATCAACCTTGATTTGTTCAAGACTGCCTAGTATATTTTTATTCTCTTTTAAGATCCATTCTTCAAACTTCTTAGTATTGTGATCTTCTAATGATTTTATTAATCCATCTGTAGCCCTTTCAATCATACTTGGGATTTGTTGAAGAATAATACCATCTGGCTGCACAAAATGGTCATCCTTTACAAGAATGTCCTCAGAAGTTACAAATTGTTTACCTATAAAGTACCCTTGATACAATACCGATGATAGGTACTCATAGAAGTAATCTTTTAATAGGTGTTTAATTGAAGGATCCTTCACCTTATTTTCTAGCTTATAATAGTAGAATTGAAAATAATCTAAAAACCCATTCTTGAATTCATCTTGCTCCCATAGATGTTTTAATTGAATGTTGCATTCTTTTAAAAGATTCTTTTCCTTTTCAGTAAGTTCTTCATTGTATACTTCTGAAGTTCCTGTTCCTTCTAACACGGTATTTTCAATTAAAATTTGTTCATTTATACCTCGATTCATAAAAAACAACCTCTTTTCTTCCTTATTATATTGTCCTTAATTAAATTTAATTGGTGGACTTGCTTCTTCGTCACCCAATAACCAGGTATCGTCTTTACTTTTATGTAATGTAATTTTAAAATATTTTTCGGCTCCTGTTACTGTATAAACTTTACGATAAACATAAGCAATATTAGGGTCTTCTTCTGAATAGCTCACTTCAGATAACTCAAAATCTGCGTAATCTAAAGCAGTAGGATTTATTAATTTTTGAAGGTTTTTTACAGCTTCCAAATCATCATCTACATTACCTGTACCAAGATTTTTCTTTAAATAACTAGAACCATAATCATATACAAAATTTAGATAGTCTTCCGGTTTAATTTCTCCTCTGTAGTACCTATATTGCGTTCGAGCTGCAAAATTCGCAAATTCTTGAGGATCTTTATATGCATCTCTTACTTCGAAATCTAACTTCCCATATTTACGTACCTCTTTATATGGATTTTCCTTTAGGACCTTATCTACATCCACCGCCTGTTTTTCATATTTATTTTTCCATTCTTGAATTTGTTCATCATAAGTTAAATTTTTGTCTTTTGCTTTTTCCTGCTTAGCTTCCTTTTTAGCTTCATCAACACTAGAATCTAGGCGTGAAGATGAACAACCACTAGCAAAAACAACTGATATAACAGCAAACGATGTAAGGAGTACCTTTAATTTCACTCTAATCATTCCTTTATCTAAAGAATACTTGCCCAATCCCTGTCCTTTTAACGTTAATAGGAATCTTAGCATCAAATCCCCAATCAATAGGAAGTAATTTAAATACTTGAAATTCATAACTCCCTTTAATAGCAATCTCCATTGGAGTATTATGTTCTACTTTTCCTTTTGTAAATTGATAAGACCAATGATCAGGATACATATGATTTTCGTTTAGTTGGCTTTTCAAATATGGTTCTACATCTACTTTTTGCTGATTATAAGAGTATTGAAATCCACCCATACGTTCTGCGATTTTAAGCGTGCTTGAAGCTGTATTTTGAGCTTTAACATAATATGCACCATACATAATAAATTCAGCAATTATTAGAATAAAGAACAACCACATTATCATGGTAAGCCCCTTGGCTAGCGTTTCTGACATTATATACTCATCTCCTTTTAGCTCGATAGAAAAAAAAGCAATCCCTAAAGAAGTATAGAGATCGCTTTTTTAACTTCAAAAGGCTGTTTTAAGAATTCCAGGCCTTATTTAGTTCTTTCCACCCCAGCCACTAGCTGGACCTAATGGGTTGTCCACTTTAACATCAGATGAACCACTTGTTGCCGCGGTAGTAAATTTCTTCATAATATTTGAAAATGCAATTTTAATTTGTGGGAAAATTAATGCCCCAAGACCAATTACTAACAACACAACAAACAAATTATGCATTCCTGATTCATTTGAAACTTGTGATTTTTCATTTTTTAACCATGCTTTTGCTTTTAACGCAGTATTATACATAATTACAAACTCCAACCTGAAGCTTTTCCTAGTGGATCGCTAACTTTAACATCGGAAGAACCACTTGTTGCTGCTGTAGTAAATTTACTCATAATATTTGTAAATGCAATCTTAATTTGTGGGAAGATTAATGCCCCTAAACCAATTACCAATAACACTACGAACAAATTATGCATTCCTGATTCGTTTGAAACTTGTGATTTCTCATTTTGTAACCATGCTTTTGCTTTTAACATTTTACTTTTCATTCTAGGTATTCCCCCTAAGGTTTTTAATAGTAGATTTACTTCTTAACTAAATGACGTTTATAAACTCCAGCCTGATGCTTTACCCATTGGATCATTAACCTTTACGTCAGAAGAACCACTTGTTGCTGCTGTTGTAAATTTACTCATAATATTTGTAAATGCAATTTTAATTTGTGGGAAGATTAATGCTCCTAAACCAATTACCAATAATACTACGAATAAATTATGCATTCCTGACTCGTTTGAAACTTGTGATTTTTCATTTTGTAACCATGCTTTTGCTTTTAACATTTTATTTTTCATTTCATATGCTCCCTTTAATTAGCTAGATTGTATTTTTCGTATAGAATTAATATTGAAATTTAATATGGGCCAATTTAAATTTGAGCAACACCTCCTTGAATATGCACATCTCCGCAAATTAGATTGAACTAAATGCTGATACTAATGTAACTCCAACTATTGTAAATGGTACGATTAAAATACAACCTACAGTTACTACATTGTACTTATTCATTAATAGTGGTCTAGCTGAAATTAGAGCGTTATAGTTTTGATCCCGTAATTTTCTAGAAACATCAATTTGTTGTTGAATAATTTCTCTACCTTTTACTGGGTCAACATTAATCGCTTGTTGTAGTGCTATTACAAAGGTATGAGCTTCTGGTATGTCCAGCTTCTCAGCGAAATTTTTGAATGGCTTATTAGACCCTTGAAATGTTTCCATTTCGATTATTAATTCCTCAACAAAAGGTCTAAGATACGGTCCTGCCATTTCTTTTGAACCTTTCACAGCATCATATGTAGTGAAAGCTTGTAACCGTACTCCAAGTGGCATTAAATAACTAGGAAGTTCAAATTTCCTTCTTTCCTTTGCTAATTTCAATCTCTTTTTAAGATTATAGTCTGGATAGAAATAGGTAAGAATTGAACCAGCTGCCATAATTAAAATAATCGTATTGTCATATGCCATTCCAATAAAGAGTAAAAATATAAAACATATTACTGGATAGAGTATTTTATACATATAAAAACTAGCAGGATCCATACTCATATTGGCTTCTTTAAATTTTCTTCTTAATTCTTCCTCTTTAGAGGCAGAAATCTTAATTTTACTATTTGTTAATTTTAATAGCGGTGTTAAGTACTTTTCTAATTGTGTCTGTTGTGATGCTTGAGATTTTTCTTTTTCGATTTCTTCCACAAATTTTAAATAATTATTATTTTGACTACCCTTTTTACTTGTGAGGGTAAGTACAGCAAAGAAAACTATCGCGAATAGTAAAATATAAACAAACAATGGTATTTGAATAATAATCCCTCCTTCCTTTTTAATCCATGTTGCACATTATAAGAATTCTCTCCTTTATTTTTAAGAGCAAAATGAATCTTTTTTAAAATTTATTCTTCTGGATTCCAATCAGCCAACTTTTGAAGGCGTGTATAACAATACAGAATTATTAAAGAAGTTAAAACGAATACTATTGAACCTAATGGTGTCCTCATCAAAATACTATATGCTTGAGGCATAAAAAATTTAAATATAAAAGGTAACGCAATTACAATTGAAGCGGTATTTCTAAAAGATTTCACACCTTGAGTAGTTTCAGCATATAATTGCATTTGCTTTACTTTACGGTCTTCAAAGTCCAAAGCTATCGATTCTAGAGCTTCTGTATTTCTCCCACCATTTTTATCAGCTACATCCAACATTTCATGATAAAATATTAATTCCTTATATGGATATTTCTTATCTAAAGATGACAATGCTTCTGCTACTGACTTACCTTGTTTCAATTTAAATGTTGCCTTATCCAGCTCTTCTCTAATTGATGGGTGAACTAGAGGTTTTACCTCTTCAATAGCATCAATAACAGTTCCTAGTATATGTAGGGAATTTGTCATGGTTTTCATATAAATACTTATACGATCATTTTCAACAAATTTATATTTTCTACGATGTACATGTAACATAAAACGGTGGATATAAAACCCTAATGCGTATCCAATCACACATCCAATATGACCGTTTAACATTAAGAATATAGAACCCGTCAACAATGTACTTCCCACAATATAAATAGTCCAATACTCTTTTGCTCCAATAAACCATTCATAACGTCTTGCTTCAGCTATAACGTTAAATGGTGCTAATTTTTCAGTAAAACTAAAATTATTGAAAAAGCTGTCAAGAAACGTATATGGTATATCTATATCTTGTTCCTCTTTTGACCTCTTCTCCATTAAAGCTTTTTGGTTTTCTAAGTCTTTTAAAATACTTTCAGCAGTGTATTTTTTTCGTTTATCTTTAACGAAAAATGTAGCTATTATTATAAAAATACATACTCCTATAAGAGCTAGGATGATAGAAGAAATAATATTCAACCTAATTCCCCTCCTGTATTTCAGGTGAAATTAAATTGTCTATTAGCGACATATCTACTGCTTTATTCCGTATTTTCTTGATAGTCTTTTTCGATAAATATCCAGACTGTTTATGACGGCCTTCAATTCGAACAATCTCTTCTTTATCTTTAACCACGTTTTCTACCTCAAAATTAAATAGCGTATTAAAGGATGCCTCTCCATCCTTAAAACCTACTAGTTCAATTATTTCACTCCACTTTCTAGAGCGATCTCTTAATTTATCTTGGAAAATTATAATATCAATCGTTGAAGCAATAAGTCTTCCTATAGCCTCATATGTTAATTTTGTATCGCCTTCTTCAATCATATAAATCAAACGACCTACAGCTTCTTCAGCACTATTTGCATGTATAGAACTCATGCCAGGATGCCCTGAATTGAATATTTTCAACATATTTAATGCACTTTTATCACGAGCTTCCCCAACTATAATTCTCGATGGATTTTGTCGTAATGTATTGAATAACAACCTTCCATAATCTACAACGAATTCCCCTTGATCATTTTGGCGACATCTCCATGAAACAAAACGTTTTTCCGGATATGTACTTTTTAAAAACATTTCTGGATTATCTTCTAATACAAACGTACGATCACCATTTGGAATATCACCACTTAGCACCCTCATTGATTGAGTTTTACCGGTACCTGTTGGACCAACCACTAAAATATTTAATCCTGCTTCAACAAAAGCCTTAACTGCCTTCATCATTTCTGAGCTAGCTTGTCCAGATTCAATTAAGGTCTGTTTTGTGACTTTTATACTAGTTTGTGGTTTACGAATAGCAACTGTAAGACCAGTCTCATAAGATACCGCTTCATTAGCTATATTGACACGTAATTTCCCTAATGCCGCATCAGCCAACGGTTTGTTAGTGTTTAATGTTTGACTAGTAGAATTTATTATTTTATAGACAATTTCCATGGCCTCTTCTAAAGAATTGAACTTCACATTTGTTCGATAGGTTCTTCCATCTACCTTATCAATCTCAACATCGTTAATTGCATTTATATATACATCTGTTACTGCTGGATCATCAATTAACGGTTGTATTTGACCTAAACCTGCAATAGCATCTACAAGTTGATTAATTAATTCTCCTGCTGAAATACCAGGGAAATTTAATGCATTATCTTTTATATATAACGAAATAATATCTGTTAATTCTTTTCGTTTTTTGGGATTCATAAATGATTGTTCTAACACGTTTCTATGATTAGCAATTAGATATTCACGCAATGAATTTACTACATCAATAGGTACTTGTGTCATTTTCCCATATTTTTTATTATCTTTTAGAACACTGGAATAAGTTGTAACTCCTAAATTAATTTTGTTAATTGATTTAGGTTTCAATTTACTTAAAATCTGCATTATTTCTTCAGGTGGTATATTGTTTGGTACACTAGTTACAAGTCTTTCTTCCTGTTCCTTTATTGCTACTGCAGCTCCCACTAGGTATTCCTCCTTCAAATAATTTTCGAACTTTGATTACTTCATAAACGGCCAACGTTTTTTTTCTTGAAGAATTGCTTGTTTTTCAACTGTATAACCAATTGCTTCAATTAATCTTGTTACATCACTATTAATTGCTTCTGAACCAATTTCCATATTTAATTCTGCATTATTTCTTTTATGATCTATTCCAATTTCAAAATAAATCTTTTCATTTAATACATTCTCATAAGCTTGTACTTGAACCCCTAAATTTGATTTATTTAAAATGGTATGCCATTTATTTAAATCAAAACCAATAGTCTCTAAGACTTTCTTAGTCTTTTTATAATCTCTCATTCGTAGTACATTTGGAGATATAATATGAAATACCTTATCTGCTTCCAACATTACTTGATATGTAAATAAGTCATCTAAATTATTTGGAAGATTATAAATCACAACATCATAGTTGCAATCCTGTACAGCAGTCAAAAATGTATTAATAAATGATTGATCCTCAATAACAGGGAATTCATCAAATTCATATGTAATTGGAAATGATAGAAAACTCAAGTTGTTTGGTACCTTACTAACGATTTTTCGAAGTTCATCATTAGGAACTTCTACATCAGATTTTTTTGCTATATAATCAGAAATCGAGAAATTCTCCCTTGATTCAATCAATTTAAAAATGTTCTTTTTAGGGTGTGTTAGTCCTGTTGAAATTGCTAAAGATGGATGCATGTAATCTAATTCTACATATAGAACTTTATAACCATTTTCCGCCAAAGCTGTTGCCACAGATTGAGAAATAGTTCTCTTTCCTTCATTAATATGGTTACTCCAAAAAGCTAATGTTTTTATTGTAGTCATTACTTATTAATACCCCTTTCTAATGTCTAATTAATTTATCAGATATGGTTGGCTAAAAAGTGTTTTACTTTCTAGCTCAACCAATAAAATTCATAAACCACTATTTTTTAATTAATTTACCTTTTTCATCTACTTTAAAATATAGATTAGGATCATAAGACAATTTCTCAATAAGATCTTTTGTTAAAGGTTCACTATTCATAGAATTTGGTGTAGATTCATCAGTATACTTTGATACCTTTTTATCCTTAATTAAATCTTCATATGATTGTCCATTAGTAACAGGAATTACATTACCTATTAGTTTTGCTTTATTAAGTGTTTGTAACGTTTCTTTGTTCACAGCGATTGTATATAAACGAGCCTGACGTCGATCAATATTACTTGGCTTGGAACCATCTGCGTTTTCTGTATTTGGTAATGCATTAAATACGTCTGTTGTATTCCCATCCTTTACACTAATAACTCTTACTTTTTTTGCAGCTAGACCAAAATATTTAACCGTTGGACTTATAAATTTCTTTTCTAAATTTTGAATACCAACAGCTTGTCCTAACTTTTCTGCATCAAGATTAGCTGCTAAATATAAGTCAACATATGTATTAGGCACAATTGCATTACCATTACTAGTCTCAATGTCAACAGGTAAGGTAAAGGCATATTCACCTTCTTTTAATGAAATAACCCCAGCATCTGTTAACTCTTCTTCTTTAGCTAGTTTTGTGGAGTTCATATAGCTATTAGCTGCAATCCCATATCCATCTTTTGTCCACTTACCCAAAACATCCTCTTTCTTTAAAGCTGTCTTTGGTGGAATACCTGATACCGGGAACTCTTTTTCTGCGATCATATCAGCAGTAATTTTAGTATGAGGTGCAATATCCTGTTTTGTTACAACTACCTTTACAGGTTTAATTTTCGATTCAGTTTGCATATAGGAGTATCCCCATACGCCAGCAACTACTGCAATTGCTGCAGTTCCTGCAATTACTTTTTTACTTGCAAGATTCAATTTTTTAACCTCCTTTAGTTACTAACAATTTTTAATTTTATTCAATATTCCGATTCCTCTGTTGTTAATCATCTTATCTTTCATTATCATAGACACCGCCCTTTGGAGGCTTTTCAGTATGTTTCGCTTCAATGATAAGTAATTCTTTGTCTACAGAATTGATATAACCGTCATTCTTGAATGAACCCCAGTTTTCAAAATATCTCTTAGTAAAACTCCCCTGTTTCGTCCTAGCACCTACTGATAACATTGGCGTTGCTGAATTCATACCATGTACTTCTATTCTTCTAGCAGAATTACTTAAATTGAAACTTGTATTCTTTGCATAACTTTTGATTAGCATAGTGTTAGCAACTTCAAAATCAATTGTCATCGCTTCATTTACACGTAAGTTTCCTTTATTAATTGCTAGTGACATAGAATCGTTTGTTGCTATATCAATAGACTGTTGATTTTCATGATACATATTATCTACACTTGATAAATCCACTTGAAAAAAGACTAACAACACAATAATTAGTAATCCTAATCCAAACCCAGTTATATTACTCATTATGCCTCCCTCCTTCAAATATCCTGACATTACGCATTTTACTTATTCTTTCTCCATATTCTAAGAGTAAATTGCATTTTTTTTAAAAGAGATTGGGATGTAATTTATAATCACCCCAATCTCTTAATTATTTATTGTCCTTGTCTGATAAAATCAAATACTGCAGATTTAGTTACTTCTTTTGGTGCCATTTTTCTTATATTTTCTATCTCATCACGATCAAGATACTTTGAACTAATAGCATGGTCACCACTTTCTTTATCATTGTAATAATTCTTTTCTTTTAAAATTTTAGATTCATTATCCTTCCAGTTATAACCTTTCTCACCACTAGGGAATGGGTTATTAGGATCTACAAATCTATTTACATAGTCATTAAATGGTGAACCTTTTACTTCTACTTCATCAGTGGTGATACAACTCGTTAAATTGTTTTTGCCAGCCTGTGATGCTACTACTTTAAATGGATATTTACCATCTTTGCGATTGAAATTGGTGTACCATTTTGCTTCACCACTTGGCTTAACAAAATTATCATTTTTATCACGTTTTAAATGGAACGGATCATAAAATACATTTCCTGAGTAATTTTCCACATAAATAGATGGCAGTTTCCAAGTTGTATATTCTTGATAACGATTTTGTCCAAAAGCCCTAGAACCTACTTCCATAACGGACTTGTTTCCTGCGAAACTTACATTCTCGTCATAAAACACTTCCGTTTTCTTAGGTCCACTTGCATTACGTGCCTCATTAATATATTCAGTTTCTACTTCAAAAGAAAAACCGTAACCTGCTCTTAGGCGTTTAGGGTCCACTTTAGTTATGTGAGTTGTTAAAAATTCATAGTAATCAACATAAAATACACGACCATCTTCGTCAGTAACTTCTCTTGTATCTACTAACCCAACATTTATATTTTCCTGAGGACCACAACTATTTACCCCTTCAGGAATGGTATCATCAGTACGATATGTTGTTTTTTTCATATTATTAGTCATATCAACTTCTTCAAATTCTGCTGGATCATTGATAGTGGCTTTTAATTCCCCTGTTTTAATAGCGTTAGGTGTAGTCCATTTAAAATAAAGTGTTCTTTGTTGACGTGGTTCTAATCTAACACTTCTTTCTTCAACCAGCCTATCATCAACATAAAATCTAACTTTAGCGACCCTCGCTCCAGATGAGGTTGCTGCACTCCCAACAGTAACAGGTGTTACAACTGTCTGATTTTTACCAAACACCCCACCCTTAATATTTTCAAGAATCATATCATTTGTTAATCCAACAGAATAAAACCAAAGTTCACCCATACTATTATTTGAATGGTTGACCCCAAAAACTAAATGCTTTTTGGAAATATTGGTTTCAGTGGCTAACCCAGCACCCTGATATTGCCAATCTTCCGGGATATCTTGGTTATAGGTTGCTCGTATAAATGGCATTTCACGCCCTGAACCATAGTCTTTAGCAATATTCACTCGATTTCCATTTTGATCTAAAAATATTAATTGTCCTAAGGTATCACCATAAAACACTATTTTCTGACCTGCAGGCGTAGTCCATGCGGTCATATCATTTCCAACATCATATCCATAACCTATTGCTGGATCTAAAAAGTTAGCATTACGATCTCTACCTGTCTCAGCTGACCAAGATATTGAACCCCAATTCTTATCTATGGCAACTACCTTACCTGGTTTTCGAACAGGAATGTAAATATGTTTATCATCTATTGTTAAAGAGTTATTTATAAGTGTTACATTTGGTATTTCCGTACGCCAAATCACTTCACCATTTGACGCCCTTACTTTATACACTCCTCCATACTTATCGGTATGGTATAAAAATTCTCCCTCTAAAATAGCGTTTGATGGTATTCCAGTTTGAGCATATTTTGTCCATACAATTGGTTGTCCACCATAAATGAGGTTTGAAACATTAACTCTTGCTAACGGACTTTTTCGAACACTAGCCCTATGGTTAACACCAAATATAGCTGTATTATTTCCTATTTTAGTAACCGCACCTGATATTTCAGCATTATCGTAGTCACTTAAGTTATAAGAACGTCCTACTGTATGATTATCTTTTATTCCATGTACCCCATGAATTGCACCTTTTTGGGTACCATTTGCTGCACCAATTACAACATTATCACCAGGGTATGCAGTAGGTGGCCCTACTATTCTGGCTCCTACTTCATAACCTCCTAAGTAATTTAAATTGCTGTTAAATGCTAATACTTTAGTATCATAACCAATATAAAATGCCTGATTTTCCTCCGACCAAGTTGGGTGAGAATACGACTTAACATAGTCTCCTAACTTAATTGCTCTAGCACCGTTTTTAATTAAGTCAGCAGCTACTTCTGCTTTAGGCGAATACGGACTAAAATACTTAAATTTAACAGGAATCTTGTATAAATAAGTTCCTCTCGGTAAATTAAACAAATTATTTGAATCTGGTACAGCAGCCACATGATAAAAGTAATCACCAACAGTAATTGTTTGGGATACAGACCATCCCAAATCCATTTTGGCTTTAAACTTAATTGGAGGCTTTAATTCGGGATCATATATTTGTCTTGTTCTTACTTCATCTTTGCCATACATTGGCCAATCAACATCAGCCTTTACCGTATGGAGATCTAAACTAAATATACTAGTCAAGGCTATACAACCTATCCCAAAAATAGAGTATATTTTTTTCTTAATTCTCATGATTTCACATCCTAACTTGGCACCTACTCACCTTTAAACAGAGTACCTCCATCAGTAACTTCACTTTCGCCTATCTTACCTATAGACTCAATTTTAATTAAAGGTCCTGTCGGTTCTTTTTCTTTTGGTTTTTCTTTTGGTTTTTCTTTTGGTTTCTCTTGTTCTTTTGAATTCTCTTTTTCTTTTGGTTTATTTGTCTCAGGTTTTTTTTCATTTGGAACAGGTTGAGTATTTGGCTCATCCTTCACTGATGATTTATCATTAGAACCTTCATGAATATCTTTTTCCTCATGTGCATTGGGTTTAGTTTCAGGTTTTTTTTCAGATATAGAGTAATCATTTTCATTCTTTTGAATTTGATTATTATCAGGCTGATTTGTTTTACCTTTTTGTGTATCATCAGATTTATTCATTGAACTTTTGTCTTCTTTAATTTCTTTTTTTGTACTTTCTTTATTTATTTCATGCTTTTCTTCCTTCACTGGTGGACCATCATCAACTGGTGATTCATCAGTGCTAGTTAATGTTTCATCAACTTTTTCATCTGGTGTTGGAGTTTCCTTATTTTCTACTTCTTCTTTTTTCTCGTCGCTTTCTACAGGCTGATTAATTAAAGCCTCATTTCTTTTTTTATTTATTTGTCCTTGTTTATAGATATAAGTTCCACCTAAAACAATTCCAATAACTATTGTTATACTGCTTGTTATTAAAACAACCCGCTTAAGTTTTGTCTTTGAATTACTATCACTCCGCAAACTAAGATTCCATCTTTTCATATTTGACCTCCTTTTCATATTTTCGTATACATAAAATTCCTATTGCGTATTTTACTCATAATCCCCATAGATTCTAAGAGCTTTTTTAAAAAAATTAATATTTATCAAATTTCAACTTGTTCTGTAATAAAATTTTGAGCAGGAGCCATCGGTTTAGTACCTATATCAAAATTACAGACTAACCACTTTAAAACTAAACATGAAACAATACATACACCTGCTATTAACAAATTTTTTTTCATTCTATTACCCCTTTTTTTAAGAATTGATATGAACCCCATTTTTTCGGCCTAGAAAATGACATTTTTCCTGTTATTGCAAAAGAAGCAAAAAACCATTCTAAATGGCTCATCTTCGCGTATTGATCTAGAAGTTGGATTGGAACGACTTGATAATTCTCTTGGGATGTTCTTTTCCATAAAGTAAACATACTTGTATGGGTTGTAGTCACTAGTGGTGCATCATTATTCCATAAGGCAATTTTCCTAAAGTCTTCTTCGAATTTCTTACTTAATTCTTCAATCAGTTCTTTCTTTTTTCTTTTCAATTTATAGAATCCGTCAGTAAATTCGAATGGTATTAGATGCAGCTCAATTACTTTTTCACCGTTTAATACACTTGGGATAAGAAGTAAGGACTCTAATTTAATAGATTCACTTAGTTTTACACCCTCTTTATACCAATTTCTCACAAGAATCATAGTCATCAATTTAATAATTACTCCAACTAAAAAACATACTGAAAATAACAACAAAACTATTATTTGCACTGAAATATATTCCGGTACTAACGCTTCAATTAAGAAATATATATTAAGTGACAAAAAAGATAGAGCAAGTAAATACCGCCCTGACTTTTGCATTAAATGTAGTTGTCTACTATTTTTAATCATTAAATCACTACCTTAACTCTAGAGTCAGACTTAAAAAGATATAGATTATTGAACCTAAAGATATAGTTATCGCACCGGGAAAATAGTCAAATATTTTCACTTTACTAATAGGCACACCTGGTGTGAAAAAAGCTTTAATATCACTTATTTGATATTTAAAGGTTTTTATGACTCCATTCATCTTAAATAATTTTCCATAAGCAAAAAGTGCAACTAACGATAAGTGAAATACAATTACAGCCGCCGCAATAGTTATATGGCCTTGTTCTGGAAGATTTAAAGATAATAGTAATGCAGTAACTATCATCATTTTCGTATCTCCTGGGGATGACTGTTTAAAGTACTCTAGCAATAACCCAACACATAGCGTCAAGCCTATAATTGCTAGTGGCTTATACCATGCTATCCCTTCTAAGAAAATATAGGAATATCCCATTCCAATTATTAAAAATGTTAAATGCCAATAGTTTTTTGTTATGCGATAGCTGACATCCATATACACATTAAAGACGTGATATATAAGGAATATACAAAAAGGTAACAAATGTAAAAACATGAAATTCCTCCTTCAAATTAATATGTTGCGTATTATACTCATCAGCAAGACAATTTTTAAGAAGAAAATAAAAAAGCTCATTAATCGATGTATCATCAATTAATGAGCTTTTGATAAAGTATAAAATTATATTTAATTAAAAATTAAATGGATTATCATCTGTACTAACTAAACTTTTAAGGAAATCTTCTTTCTTTTTCATTTCTTTCTTCTCTTTATCTACTGAATTATTTGGAACTGACTTTAATAAGTCACTAAAATCATCATTCATAGTATTTGCAAACGGATCTTTAGGTTTGAATGTCTTCTTCGGCTCTGGATCCGTGAAATCGTTAAGTTGTTCGATTTTACCTTGTACAAATACATCTTTCTGGGTACGTTCTTTATACTGTAAGAATTCTTCTACTAAACCAGTAGATAATCTTTCAGGCAAAGCAGTTGTCTTTGCAAAAATATAAGCATAGACATTGTTGTCTACTTCTTTAGTTTCAATTTGTCCAGTGAATACTTTACAATCACCTACTAATCTTAGCTTTGATAGATAATCTTGTGCTTCATCTAAGTAAGAAGTATTAATTTTTCTATCATTTACAACATCAGGTTGTACAATAGTTAACACACCAACATTATAAACTTCGTTGTATGCAATAGAACCATTTTGTTGAACTTCCCACTCAATTTTATCATGAAGAGTATGACCATTCTCCCATGCATCACTTAGCGCTTCAAACAAACTATCAGAGTTACTAATATCTAACGCTGGTAATACTTTTTTACCAATAACAAGGGTTCCTTGGTGTTCTAAAATACATTTTCTAAAGTCTTGTGCATCAAAAGTAACATCTGAACCACCAATGTTTGTAGCACAGTTAATTTCATGGAACATAGATGCAACGGTATAATTTATGTAATCTCTGTAAGTGTTAAAGTCTAATTTAGATTTCTTTTCACTAAATATATCTGCTGCTTTCTGATTATCAACAGGTAAAATGAAGCTAATTCTATTCTGCGGATCTAACTGTAAATCCCATATTTCCTTAATAAATCTGTTAACTTCTTTCAAGACACCTGGTCCATCACTTCTCTTAGGATATGCTAGAATTAATCCTAATTTTTTTAGTTCACCTGATCTCTCAGCATTATGAGCAGCTTTTTCATATAAACCAGAAATTACTTGCTCATTCTCCCCATATTCATTCATAAATGAATCATATTCAAATCCTTGGGCTTCTAATAATAACTTAGTGTATTTTTCAATAACATCGTTAACATATTTTTTTATAAATATTTGAATAGCTAGTAATATAGTTGACGTTCCAGTACCTCCACCTAAGCCACTGTTAAAGATCAACAATTCCTCTGCTGTTTCGTATGCTTTGTCCACCATCGTTTCTACATGATTATAGTGTTCTGGCGTACTTCTTAAAAGCTGATAAGCTTTGGATGGCTCTTTGCCGAACCCATCTAAATCCATACTAACTTGGTTCGAATTTGGAATATTATTTAAGCCGCTAAAATCCCTTGAAGTTGAGTTAAATGCAAAAACGTTGTATGCAGTTTCTCCATTAAATTTAAATTTGCCAAATTCATTTGCAATTCTGGATCCTGCTTGACCAAATCCCACCATTGAAAAACGAATT
This sequence comes from Bacillus cereus group sp. BfR-BA-01349, assembly GCF_022663795.1. NCBI lineage: Bacteria > Bacillati > Bacillota > Bacilli > Caryophanales > Bacillaceae > Bacillus > Bacillus cereus group sp. BfR-BA-01349. Next base: position 39,403 of record NZ_JAKUGE010000009.1, on the reverse strand, counting down.
GAAGGTTTTTGCTGTTCAAACATTGTATTTCCTCCTCTATTCTTCACTTATTTTTTCATTATTTTTTATTAATTGTGTAGCTCTTTCTAAAACTTGCAGACCTCTAACTGTAACAAAGTAAAAATTCGTTCTACCAGCAGGCCTTGAATAAAAACATAAAGACATATTTCTTAAATTTGTAATTATTCGCTCAGCATGTTTTCGATCAATATTGGTTTTTTCTTTTTTGTACTCTAATTGGTTGTTTTCTCCTTTATGCTGCACTGGTCTTGTTACAGATAAATTATCTACGATATCTGTAACAGTCACACCATACATCTCAATACCAGCCTGTTTATTAAGCTCTAATCTACGAGCAATGAAAAACAGTACATTTCCCAACCAAGGATCAGCTACAATTATCTTCGCATATAAATCAGTTATATCATTAGGGAATGTTAAATCCTCAAATTCGCGGTGTAAAGCTTCATCCACTCCTATCCCCCCTCTTTAGATATTTCAAAAATAATTATTATGTACGTTTTTATAGGTAACGTATATTATACACCATATACGTTACCTATAAGATAACTGTAATAAATATAACCTTTTATATTCTATTTGTCAATCCAAAAAACCTTTAATAAAAAGCCTTTATAATACGTAACCTATATAAGTTACCATAAAGGTTACGTATTAATATATAAAATTGAAATTTACATTTTTTAAGCCGAATTTCATCACTTTTTTTCAAAATATATAAAAGAAAACATCGCCTGTACGCCTAAACATTGATATAAATACATTCCAATAGGTAACGTATAATAGTCACCTATTGGAATGGAGTAAATTAAACTCCTTGATAATATATAAACATTTGATAAAAGTTTTATATTGCATCTTATTTATTATTGTAAAAACAACCTTAATTTATAGTTTCCAATCAGCTCATGAATAACCGCGAATATTTTAAGAATATAAGTTTCACTTAATACCTTTACTATAAAAAATTTTATTAAAACATAGTCCCGGAACTCTATACAAAGTTTTGTTCATAAAGTTAGACAAATAGGTTTAAGCACACATACCTCAGATATGTGTGCTTAAACCTATTTTTGAACGTTAGATATATGCACATATACCTAATACGTTAATAAAGCTAAGTATAGTCACGTTTCTAGTATGGTGATAGGCGTTTTATTTGATAACTAATACACTCCTCAGAACCGCAACTAAATACTAATAAAATGGTATTAAAATATAAAATTAAAGTGAGTATAATATGACACTATGGACAGACATATATTTCGATGTTTTAACACCATATTTCTCTTTCTTTTTTTATATTATATGGTGCTAGTCTGTTACCAGAATATCGAAAAGCAACCATCAAAAATATTTTATTAGTATAACTATCATTATCTTGAACAATTGCAATTTTATAAAAGAACATAAGAGGTGACCGATGAGAAAAGATACGTGGATTCTAAAATATATAAACGGAAAAAATCATTCTGGAATATATTTAACAATTAGTGATATCTATACTTTGCTATTTTTATATGAACAACGTTTATTAACCGTTAAACAACTTTATACCTTTAATTCGTACTTTCATAATGAACCAATGAATTATAATGCTTTCCGCAATAGGCTTAACAAAATGAGTAATCTTAAATTACTAAAAAAAGAAAACTACTATTTAAAAAAGCGCTACGGGTATGAAATGAATATGTTTACTATCGAAGATAAGGGTTTATTTATCTTGGAGCAGGCTGGTTTTATAAAAAATGCTAAGGAAAACTTTTATATTAGCAGAAAACAATATGAGCATACTCTTGGTATTAAAGAGGTTGTCTTACAAACAATAGAACTCGAAGCTAACCGGAAAGGATGGATATTAGGTCTAAACGGTGATCTTACGTATGTTTTTAAAAATTTCATAAAAGAATACGGTATTAATAATTTATATCCATTCACTTTATGGCCAAATCACCCACATTTTATATATGAATCTGATGAATGGGGATTCCATAAAAATCTAGGGCAGAGTGTTAGAGATAAGCGTACTCAAAAGGATGATGTACTGTACTCAATACAACCTTTTCCTTTATTCAAGGATATTAAAGAGGAAGATAACAACCTTAAACCAGACTGGATATTTCGAATTAATAAGCATTTCTTGAGTATAGAAGTGGACACTGGAACAGAACGAAATAACGTAATAGAAAGCAAAATTAAAAAATACATTACACTTTCTAAACTTATGCCAACAATCAATCATCACGTTATATTCTCAATAGTAGATAATTCATATCCTACTGTTTCTGACCATGGTACAAAAAAACAGAGAACTGCTAATTTAAAAGAATTAATAAAAAACATTCCTGAATTAGCTGCTTCAAATTTAAAAGTTTATGTTACACCAATGCGAAGAATTCAGGCTGTAATGTATCAAATTTTAGAGAAAACCAGAGTTCAAAGAAAACAAGAACAAGAATTTCACAATGAAATAATTTCACGCCTTAATAATGTAATTACCTTCCCGTATACAGCAACACTAGTAAATACTGAAGAATCATTAAAAAAATTAGGCTTTTACCATCAGGGTTTCCTTTCTAAAAAGTTACCAGTATATCATTTTCAAAAAAAAGATGAACAAAATGCAAAAGGACTATTAGAATTTGATGCTATTGTGATTAAAATGCAGGAAGGGAACGTTAATAGTTATAAAGATTTATCTGAAGTTGCACAACTACTTGTACAAAGCGATTCAGAAAGAGGAAAGTTGGTGATGCCAAGAGATACAAAAATAATAGCAATCTATCCTAAGGAATTAGACGGAACTGAAACATCTGTAATACACGATATTTTTCACTCTTCTGCTTCTAAACAAAATGTCATATTAATTCGCGAAAATGATATAAGGCAATTTAATCCTTGTTTCTTTGATATACAGCAGAGGGAGATGAAGTTATTTGAAGAATTTTTCTAAGTTTAAAATTGATTATCAGAAAATTTACTGGGCAGTTATGGTACTAGTCTCACTATCCGCACTTTTTTCTTTTCGCGGGTTTATAAAATACATTCTACTATGGTGTATTCAATTGGGATTACCCAATTTCTCAATACCTATTTTAATTGGCGATCCATTAAGCATTCCATATTTTATAGAGCCAATTTTTGCGTTTTCTTTATTTATTGTCACCTGGATACTATCGACAAAAATTAAGAAGCTGCAAGAGATAAAATACCGTTATATTGTTTTTGGAATCACCTTTTTAGGTATGACCTTTCAATATTTATGGACGTGTAGTACACCAGTTGTAAGAACCTTAATTCCTTATTTATATTTTAAAAAGGAAATGTTATTTGTTCCAAATTATGAAGTACAAGCTGCTGTTGTCCAAAATTTTGATAACTTAATGCTATTCATACTTTCGTTCCCATTAATTTTTCTGTTACTTACTTATTATTGGCTATTTAAGTTGGTAAACGCACATTGGGAAGAAATAATACAATTATTTAAAACATGGGAATATAATATTTCACTACCATCCATAGCTAAAGTATTCCTATCCAATGATAAGCAGAGAAAAATAGCGTCCGAGATCAGTGAACAATTTAAAGACAAAAGTAAAATACTTATACCAGAACCTGATGTAGAATTAGGTCCGAATAAAAAGAATGTAATGGTTGTTATACCTGGTTTAGATAGAACATTAAATATGATTATTATTGGTGCTATTGGTACTGGTAAAACAGCTGCTCTGGGATTACCTCTTATTAACCAAGACTTACATTACTTGACTTTCATGATTAACAATTTCAAGAAGTTCTATAATGACAAAAATTATGTTTCTGAAGAAATCCGTGGGAAATTATTAAATGGTATTACAGTAATCGAACCAAGTAACGACCTTTGTCAGAAAGTACTTAGACTAGCTAAAGCGCACGGTATCCCTGATGAAGCCATTACTTACATAGATCCAACTAATCCCGATACTCCATCTTTGAACATTTTAAACGGACCAGTAGATAAAGTAGCAGAAATGTTTACAATGGTTATTAGTGGTCTTTCAAAAGATGCTGATTTCTTTTTTGATCAATCTCAGCGTACACATCTTAAAAACCATATATACTTGCTAATGGAACATAATCCAGAAAATAATGTAGACTTATCAGATTTAATAGATATGTATAATGATGCTCAACTTGTATGGAGAATGATGCAAAAATTAGAAGATAGAATTCCAAAAGATATTGACAGTATAGAAGATAGAGACTCAAAAAATTACTGGAAAATAATGCAGTCTGTTAAAGAGTGGTTTGATAAAGCTTATGTTATTGCTACTTCTGGTTTTGGGAAAAATATGACTATAGAATATGTACAATCAGGAAAATATCAAGGAGAATATAAAATTATTGATACCAAAACTGAACATGTTGTAGGATTAAGGAATATTTTAGATGATATAGGGAAAAATATACTTATGCGACGTGTTCTATTTGATAAATCTGATTTTGATTTTGATAAGTTCCTAGAGTACGGTGGCATTCTCCTCATTAATACAGCTAAAGGTCAGCTAAGTAATTTAAGCAATGTTCTAGGTAAATTTTCATTACTTTGTTACCAAAATGCAGTATTCCGTCGTCCACCAATGACTTCATCATATAATGCATTATATTGCGATGAATTCCCTGATTATATTTATGAAGATTTTGCAAAGTTCCCTGCACAAAGCAGAAAATATAAATCAATTGTCAATGTAATCTGTCAAACAACTGCACAACTTGAATTAGAATATGGTGAACCGTGGAAAGAAACACTACTTGCTGCATTACGTAATAAAATGTTATATGGTGATGCGACTAAAAAAGATGCAACTGATTTCAGTACCATTTTTGGAGCAAAAGATAAATTTGAGGAAAGCGAAAGCACACAAGAAGTTTCAGCAATGATGGATAGCCCTAATAACCGTACTGGCTTAAGTTATAAAAAAACTGAAACAGAAGTTCTATCTACTTCTGATATTATCTATCAAGATGCATTCGAATGTGCTGTTAAAATAGTTAAACATAATGTACCTATTTCCGGCCAGATTATTAAAGCTAATTTTGTACCCAAACATGAATTTGAAGAAGCAACTGTGAAAGTTGATAAAGAAGCAGCACAATACTGGATGAAAATCCGTAAGGAAGCGCCAACTCGTAAAAACTTTAAAATAAAGACTGAATCAGAAGAAATAATAAAAGAAAACTTGAGTGAATTGAATGATAAACCTACTCCTTCTATTCAAACAGATCATAATAACGAAGAATTATCTAAAGTAATGGCAAATATCCAACAAAAACCTTTGGAATCTATGAATATTGATTTTGAATCACCTAAAAAGAAAAAAAGAAATCGATATATACATCAACAGATTTCTCCTCAAAAAGATATTGTATGGAACGAGGCAGAACCTGAAGATAATGTAGCAAACGAACCATATATTATTGATCAATCGGCAATTACAAAACAAAAGAAAGAAGCAAACACCGTTGAAGATGCACCACTGGTGACACACAAGCAAATCACTAGTGATACACCATTCATTAATGATGGACCACTAGTAGAAAGTTCAGTGCAATCTATTGGAGAACTCCCTGCTATAAACCCAGAGGAAAACAACACAGTAGTTTCTTTCGAGTCCTTATTTGGTGATCCACCAAACCAACAGGATAATAATGAATCACTAAAATCAGACGAGTTAACCGTTACAACTGCTTCAAATTCTGTAGTAGGAGTTATTGAAGATTCTTCTGTATTAAATAATGAACTATTAAAAGAGTGGGAAGACAGCTTAAAATAAAACCTAATAAAAAAGACCTGATACGTTTACAAAATGTAGCCAGGTCTTTTTTATTATTTGAGTGTGCATCACCAATGACTCATGTACCTATTAATAATGCATCACTAGTGTCCCATTACCCCTTAATGATTCACCACTAAAAACAGAAAAACGACTCTCAATTAAGAAAATCGTCTTTCTAAATTAACAAATTTATTATACTCCTTAAGAAAGGCTAGTTCTACGACACCAACAGGACCATTACGTTGTTTAGCTAAAATTATTTCAATTGTGTTTTTATTCTCTGTATCAGCATTATAGTAATCATCTCTATATAGAAATGCTATAACATCAGCATCTTGCTCAATACTACCTGATTCTCTTATATCAGACATCATTGGACGCTTATCCTGCCGAGCTTCTACACCCCTAGAAAGTTGAGATAATGCAATCACAGGTACTTTAAGTTCCCTAGCTAGGCTCTTAAGCAACCGCGATATAGTAGATACCTCTTGCTGTCTGTTTTCTCCATTTTTTGAGTGGAGAAGGGTAACTAGTTGTAAGTAATCTATTAATATTAGTGATAATCCATGCTCTCTTTTTAACTTTCTACACTTGCGGCGTATTTCTTCAACTGATATTCCAGGAGTATCATCTATAAATAAGGGAGCATTCGAGATAACCCCCATGGCCATCATTAGTTTACTCCAATCTGTTCCACTTAAATTACCATTACGTAATGCTTGAGCATCAATATTTCCCTCTGCACAAAGCATACGTTTCATTAGTTGTTCACTTTCCATTTCTAAGCTGAATATAGCAACTGGCTCTCTAGCAATTGTAGCGACATTCTGAGCGATATTTAAACCAAATGCTGTTTTACCAACTGATGGTCTTGCTGCAACAATTATGAGGTCACTAGAGTTCAAACCACTCAACATTCGATCTAACTCAGTGTAACCCGTTGGTATTCCAGTTAAATCCCCTTTATGATTAACCATTATTTCAATGTTTTCATATGTACTTGTTACTATATCTAAAGATGAACGCATTCTGTCATCTTTAGTTTGCTGATTACTTATATCAGTCAAGAGTTGTTCTGCTTCACTAATTAACTCTTCTGTATCTTTCTCATAGTTATACGATTCTTGAGCTAACTTTTGACCGATTTTATGTAGTTTTCTTTTCCCAGCACTATCTTTGATAAGATCTATATAGTAATCAATTCCTGCAGTAGAAGAAACACCTTCTGCCAAATCAGCCAAATACCCTACAGATACATTACCTAATTGATTCATTTCTTGTAGTTTAGTAGTAACCGAAACTAACTCTATAGGACTATTCTCTTGATGTAAGCTTAATATACATTCAAATACTATCCGGTTATTACTACTATAAAGATCATTTACAACTAACTTCTGTAATACTTTTTCAATTGTATCTGGATCTAATACCATTGACCCAATTACAACTTTTTCTGCTTCTATATAATTAGGTATATCCATTTCTCCTAATTTCATACTCATATAAATACTCCTTTATAACTTTAATAAGAATAAGTAACACTCTATTAGTATTAGATTTCTGTCATTATTCAGTTTCATTTCAATTTCACTTAACAATAAGATACCATATTTTATTTTAACTACTCTTATAAAAAATATTAATTTCTTTAAATAACCCGTCCAAGTAGCTTATAGTCTTATGAAATTACACTTATTCTTTTCGTAATGACTCATACATTCGCTAATGGTGAATCACTAATGGTTAGTTGTTCAGTGGTGATTCACCATTAGCATTGTTTTATTGATAGTGATGCACCTTTAATAGGTATATTTCATTGAATTATTTCATAAATTTAAAGTATCTTTTTTTAAATGATGCCACTTTAAAAGAATATATAGGCGGTGAATTATTACTTTGAATACTATGACAAAGAAAAACAGTTGGACTAAAGCCGATGACTTATTATTAGCCACTACAGTTCTATCATATGTTGAAAGGGGTGACACACAAATAGCTGCATGTGATTATATTGCAAAACAAATAAACAAAAGTAGTGGCGCTGCACGGTTTCGATGGAATTCGAAATTACGCAAACAGTATACAGCTGAATTATCCAAAGCAAAGATTTATAAATCAAGAATAGATAAAAATCCCAAGCGGGATCTAGAGAGTCAGAATAAAACACCTGCAGATATACAATTTACTGAACCAAAACATATAATCGCTCCAATTCTTAAACAAATGGAACTTAATATAAATGAACTTAATAGTTACTTGATAAACTTTGAAGATAAAGATGTTCAAATTCAATCTTTGCAGAACGAGAACAGAGAGCTAGTTAGAAGTATAAATCAATTTAAAGAGGATTATGAGGCTTTAAAAACTAAATGCAGTAATTTAGAAAGCATAGTAATTAAAGTAAAACAATTAACGCAAATAGAAAACCCCCGCTAACCGAGTTAGTGGGGGTTTTCTTAGCCTATTTATTATATTAGATAATGTACTTACTATATTCAATACGTTCATGTTAGCACTTAATTAAAGTGTGGTCAATATATTTTCATAGAATTACAGATCAAATTTTTCTTTTAATCGTTCTTCATATTTTTCATTAACGTAGTCCTTAATATAATCCGCTCGTTTAGCTGTATCTTCCGTTTTAAAGAATATACCAACCCTTTTAGTACGTTCATTTTCACTCTTTTTTGCCCATTCTGCTGCTGCTTCTTTTTCTAATTCTGCGCGTACTCTATGAAAAGTAACCGCTTCTACAAATCTCTTTTCTCTTACAGCAGCTTTATCTTCTGGTTGCGGTAGACTTTTTAAAATCTGCTCTTTCATTTCAATTAACTCATTTAATGACTGTTCGAATTCTTGTTTCACTTGTTGTCTTGCTTGATCTTCTATTTCATCTTTAAGTTTAGCTATAATATTCTCTTCCATTTCCTTAAAAGCTGCAGAAGAATCAAATACATTCGTATTACTTACTTCCTCACCTTCAGGAAAAGGTCTTAAATCAAATTCATTCGGAAGAGTTTCAAAAATAGGATCAAGCATCCAACCTTTATCTCTATATTCTTTTATATATAGAGCTATTTCATAGTCTAAATGGTCATATACCTTTTTATCACTAGGTTGTACACGGTTAACGTAATGTATTCCGTTCTTTTCTAATCTTACAAACCATCTATCTATTGTGTTATAGTGAACATCAACTTTCCTTGAAAACTCATTAATTTGCCAAACGTTATCGGATATTTTTTCTTTATGATCCGTTTGACCATGCATTCCATCCATTATTTTTACCTCCTTTATCACGAATCGTTCCGTTGGTGAATCACACACCCTTACATGTGCACCCCTACAATAATAATCATTAATTAAAATTACCACTAATTCAAGTGTTTTATATTAATTTTTTAAGATTATGTACGGATTCAACACTATATAACACACCAAAACATTGAATGAGGGACTTTTAATGGTTGATGATTCACTAGTGATGCTTTATTGGTAGGGGAGTTGTCGCTGATGATGCATCACTATTTATGCAATTAGCTGGTGATTTCTATTTTTTAAATTCTATATTTTTATAACGCGGGATTTCTACTTATATTATTAATGAATTAAAACTCATTTATTAATAATCAAAAAAACTTTTTGATTTATATATTATAAAATTAGCATTTACATTAAATAGTTGTTATTGTAAGGTATGTTTAATAGATAAATTCTCTTATTTATACTAAAAAGCATTTTACATAGTTGACTAGAATACTTGAAATAACTTCTTGAAAAAAGGATAAAACTAGATTAAACTTATGATTAGCCTATTTAAAAAGATTTTGGACTAATTTATGCTTTTCAACAAATCGACCAAATTAATTTTGTTGTGAGTATAAATTGAAAGTACGAGATCTTTGCTTATTTGTGTATGCGTAAAGATGTAGGATAATGTACCTAATATAAACATAACATTAATAACTATCGTACATATCCAACACATCTTTCAATTGAAGGTGTGTTTTTGTCGTATATATAGAGAAAATTGACCATTTAGTAAAAAAGACCAAAAAAAAGAGCCTCACATGGAGGCAAGACCAAAATAAAAAATAAAGCTAAAAGCGACCAAACTTTTAACTTGAAAAAATTTTCGATACCTAAATTATAATCTATTTGTTGTGCCTTTTCAACATTTATTTGTTGTTTATTTGATGTGCAGATTATGATTATTTGTATATTTTTCAGACCAATTTTTTACTTTTCAAAGTTAAGTTTTGCTGGTCCTTTCGCTTTATTAGAAGGGAAGTACAACCTATATGTTAAATAGAAGCAAACTACGTGAGCATGCTTTGAAAAATAACCTCTCAACTATTGCTACAAGATTAATAGCACCTCTAGCTATGGTTACTGATATCGACGGAAGAATATATGTAGATAAAGAAGATATCCGTAAACAAGAGCTAATGTCTACCCGTTGTATTCCTACTGCTTTTAAAGATTTAGAAGAGGCCAATTGTATATATAAAGAAGATGGAGTCTACTATAATAATATGGCAATTCACATTGATCATAGGCCTACACGCTTTACTTATATTAGTCTATATAAGTTTTTCCAAGACAAGCATTTCAAGAAATTATACAAAAGACCTTTACAATTTTTATATTACATTCTAACTTCACAACTACCTGGTGAATGGCATAGATTTGCTATTGAACGTGGTTATGTAACAGCAACTAATAATCCTATTCTTAAATATTTCTATAATTTTAAGGATTTATTAAATGTACTAGTGCTATTAATTGAAAATGGACTTATCGAAATCGAGTTCACTCATGATGGAAAGAAACACCTGCTAACAAGTGATATAGAGAATGTACGTGAGTTACTTGAGGTGTATTGTGAATTAAATGAATTAAATCGTAAAAAACGTACATGTGATGAAAAAAAATCCCATGTAATACGTGTTCGTATTGCTAAAAAACATGTAAAAAGAGAAAATGTAACTTCTATATATGAACCGGAACGTCTTGCTACATTACGTGATTTACGTGACATAGCAATAAGATACGGTCATGATCTAGAGCAATTTGAACAATCGTCTTTAGAAAAGATACATATGGCGAAGAAAAAACTATACGATAATTTTGGGAAATATGGCGTACAGTTATATAGAGACAGCTTACAACGCTTTTTCCAGGAACAATCTTTTATATTCCCGAGATTAATGCGTGAAGGTAAATTCGGAAATTACATTCTAAACTTCTATGTAATGCCTGTTATTCGTATGACTTTATCTCAGAAATTAGAAAAAATGAAAGTAGATTATCTACAATCTATGGATATCCTTTCTTTAGTAGAAGAAAGTGAACCGTATATTAACTTTATTACAACTGCAGGTATTGATGATGAGGTTATTAATATTGCATCAGAAATCTCTACATATACTGAATTAACAGCAACTATTTCAAAAAGTAAAGCTTGGAACATCTATTTTAGTCGTTTAGATACTATTTATGATGAAAATATTCAAAAAGGGTTGAAGCAAGATTACATTCACCAACTTGCTAAAGAATACAAGTTAAGTAATCCTAATTTTGAACGTGAATTTGAACAAAGATTACCGCGAAGAAATTTAAAAACTGAAAAGAATGAAAAAGTAGCTACTACTTCTATACAGCCGGATAATAAAAAAACTATTGATGTAAAAGCAATGTTTAATAGTATTGTTAAAAATTAATTAAGTAAAGTTTTTTTAAAAAATTGGCTCATATTAGAGGGTTATTTACTATTGTCTTTTTTAAGCGTTTAAAAAACTACTATTTAAACGCTTATTTGTCATTTATCAATATATATATTCTTTATAAAAACATCCTATTTGACAGCAATCTACTGCAAATAATTGAGAAATTTATCGTAACTTGTGAAATCAGACACCTATTTAACTTTTTTTGTATATGAAAAAAATTTGTTATAGCAGATATTAATTATTTTATTCTTAAAATCTTTCTCTTTATCAATTATTTCTTTCTCTTATTAATAAATAGTTCACTAGGATCGAACTGTTATATTATCCAATAAATAGATATAGTGTTATACCTATTGAACTGTCTGCATTTGTAACTAGTTATTTCTTCTCCATTACAGTAACTAATGTATTTTATTATTGTCTTTATTATTTATATTATTATTCTTAGTATTATTATGTTCAGCTGCTCCCCAATTTATTCAGAAAGCAGATAAATTTACACTATGTTATAATTCCAGTAGATTTACGAAAATATAATATATCTACATAACAATAATATAAATTAGTAGGAGGAATAACATGAAAATTATTGTGTTTTCAAATACAACTGGAGGCATAAAAGAACTAGTTGAACAAAATGAGTTATTAGCAGTAAAACCGGATCTCATACTTTTATTAGGTGATATACATAAAAGGGCATTATATTCTATTGAACATTTCTTCAAAGATATTCCTATATATGGGGTTTTAGGTGAAAATGATAGTAAAGATGCTTTTCATGATACAAATATCAAATCTTTACATCGTAATGTAGTAAATGTTAAAGGATATACTATTGCAGGATTTAGTGGAGTACCAATTTATACAGATAGCCATAAAATTGCTAATCAATTTACCGAGCAAGAATTAAGTACCTTCTTAGATAAAATTGGTCCAGTCGATATTTTTGTAGCTCATGCTAATCCACGTTGGGCAAAACCAGAGGATGAATTAGATTTATATAGAGGGTTTGAAGAATATTCGAATTACCTATTAAGGGATAGACCTAAGTTATTTTTACATGGCCATACAGGTTCACCGCTAATATATAACATTCACGATGATACAACTATTATTACTGTTAATGAATATCAAGTTTTAACTATTGATTAATATTTTATCCATTAATATGTATAAGGATTTTAAATTTATTATCAATTAATTAGAAAAGAGGTTATTAAATGAATCAATTATCTTTATTTGATGATGAATCGATTCAAACCCCACCAGAACAACCTAAGCAGTATTCTAGTAATAATGAAAAAGTAGTGGGGGTTCCAATACATTTAATAGATAATTATAGAACAGATAAAAGGATTAATGGACTAACATACATAGAAATGGATCAGTTAAATTGGTATGCAGAAAATGAATTAGAAATTAGAGCCACTGATGCGGTAAACGAACTAATCGAAAAATGCAGCACACCAAAATTGTATTTTTCTACTGGAAAGTCTAAGGTATATCCTTTTGTATGTATGTATCTTGAATATTTATGTAAGAAAGGTCTTCTAATTTTTGTAGCTAGTAAAGGGACACAAGAACGTGCTTATAAGAATATAAAATATTGTTAAAGATACAATGTGAAAAAGTAGCAGATTTCTATTAAACTGCTTTTTCATTAGGAATAAAAACATTAAAGTGATATATATAAATTAATTGTAAGGAGTGATGATATGTATGCATTAATTAGTTTGTGGATTATGTTTACATTAATTATTTTGATTTACTTAGTAATACACAGCATAGTAACCAAGATGGATAGGGAACCTTGGATAAAAGGAACTTTAATTGCATTATGTGTGATGCTCGGTAGTGTATCCTGTTATTTTGTTTATAGTAAAGGACGCTCTGCTGATACCGCTATTATAGAGTCATATAAGCAGGAAGCTAAAATACAGGAATATAATCAAGTAGAACAATACAAATTAGTATCCGATAAACTACAAACACAAGTGGATAAAATTATTATAGAAGATATAGAGGATTACAAAAAGGTAACATCGGATAAAGGAATGTATAAGCTTACACTTTTATATGATGATACAGGGAGACTTAAGGATATTGATACGATTGAAAAAATTTACTAAGTAGTTAACGTTTTATCATATTGAACAGAAACCAACTATTAATAAGCTAGTTGGTTTCTGTTTTACAGTTAAGTAACATAAAGAGGGGACAAGTATGGAGCTACAATTATTAAATAAAATCATTGAACAATTAAAAATAAAAGAAAATAAATCAAAAGACTTAAGAACCATTTGTAGTGATATAAATGCTATTGCAGCAATCATTATGGCAATCTTATTATCTCAAGGCTATAATAATGCTGTTCCTTTTGGAGGTATCATTATTGCATTATTAGTAAATTTTTGCGTTCATATATATTCGTTTAAAAAGCATATGTACTATATTAATGAAATAGAGAAAGTTTTGAATCAAAATGCAAAAAAATCTATCCAAGAGTCTTTATATTTATCTAACAATCAAAAAGAGAGCTACATTACTGAATATAATAATAAGGACGTAAAGCAAAGAATCCAGCTCTTAAAAGTTATAGGAAATGCAGAGAAAAATAATAAGATCAGTCTTTATGGAAATTGATAGTAAAAATTTTGATAGGTGAATAAGGATTAAGGAGCTTTAGATAATGATAGTAAATGAAGAATTTAAACACCAAGAACAGATTGATCTTTTGTTAGCTAAGCAAATAAAGTATGGTAAAAAGGTTAAGAAGACATTGTCAGTACTTTTTATAATCCTTTTAGTAGCGATATTAACCGTGATATTAAATATTCACAATCTGTATGTTGATGTTTTATTAATATTACTAGCAACCATAATATTTTTTATAGCACTTTATTATAGAAAGCAAAACGTATACTACCACATAACCGTAATGGAACTGATAACTACAAAAGAAATAGAATCTATAAAAGAATCTAAGTACCTAACAAATGGCCGAAAAGAGCGATATTTAACGGATTTTTATAATGCTAAGGATACAGAAAAAGCAGTTATATTTTTACGTGCAATGGTAGAGGCAAAACAAAACGAAGAGTTATGGAAGGAAGAAACAGAGAATATATAGATTTATGCCAGAACCTTCAGGGGAGAATATTATTAATAAAAGTCATATTTGAAAATATAGTGTATTAGAAAAAGAGTCCATTTTGTTATTTACAAAATGGACTCTTCTAATTTTAACTATATATTTCATTCTATTTTTATAATCTCCAACAATCTTTCATTATGTTCAATATATCTATAGAGTGCTTGTATATTGTTATTAATAAAGCTATGTTTAATTGGTGAACATTTTTCATTCTTTAATTTATTTTTTTCAAGTGCCAATTGCCCATGCAGTCGCGTTAATGCACCTTTAATTATTTCTACATCCTTTTCTAAACAACTATGTGAACAATAACAGCCTTTAATTCTTTTCCTTATTGGAACAGCTGCATTACATATTGTACATTGTTTTATTATTTCCTCAAATTCTACGCATGAAGAACATATTTCGCTAATACATTTATTGTTTTTCACACATGAATATGTCCAAAAATCATTGGAGATAATATTTTTGTTATATTCAATTTTTTGTATATGCATATATTGCATTTAGAATCATTCATTATTTCACCCCAACATTTAAACAAAAAAACCTCAAGATCACGAAAGTATTTTTTTTCGTCCCTTAAAGGTTTATTCTCACAATTTATTAAATTTCACATTAGATTATTAATTTCTTGTCTATTAGTAGTACAATTTTTAAACTAGGCTTGTTTCAAAATAGATTGAATTAGTTTTTACAGTTACTATCTCAAAATCGTCTTCTTTAACAGGCATAATTATTGATGTACCATCATCCGTATTAATTATAGAAGCCGTATAAAAATCTATCCTTAGAGAATTACCCCTAATATCATTAGCATTTATATGTATTTTAGGTTTCTCATTAGAGACTTTTAACTGTCCTGCTCCATAGTTATTACGCTGACCATTATTTAAAGCAACCCTATATGGTTTAACTCCTGAGTCATCAATAGAAACGATCCTACCAGCATGTCCTTCCCATTTAGCTTTATTAATTATCTTCACTATACTTCCTACTATTAAATCCATAAGATTGCCCCCTAAATATTGTTTCGTTTAAATTTCCTTTATTAAAAAAAGCCAACAAAAAAAGACCTCTTTGATTCGCTACTAATTTATTAATTAGATTTCACGAACCCAAAAGGTCTGTTTTGTTAATGTTATATAGAATAAAAAGTAATGATTTATGTAGATATATTAACAGACGATATTATAAAATGGCAAATTAGATATATATTAGTAAACATAGTAGCTCGTAATACATTAGATATGTAAAAAATAAATAAGATAGCATGCCAATATAATGATAAAATTATGAACGAGGTGAGGAAATGAAAAAAATTACATTTATTTTAGGTATTATATTCTTGATTATTGCAGTCCTATGTTTTTTCAAATGGGATCAATGGCCAGTAGAAAAAGTAGTTAAGGAAAATATTAATGCATTAAATGAACAAGATCATCACAAATATACAAGTACACTTACTGCTACTGTCCAAGATAATACTTCTGTAGGCCCCGCAGCAGCACTATTCATGAGCAATGCAAAGGCTAAGTTTGAAATAATAACTCTGAATACTAAAAAGCAAGATAAGTCTACTTGGATAGTAAGAACTAAACAAAAGATAATAGGTATGACTGAAAGTAACGGTGATGAAAAATTAGATAAGACCATAGATATTGACTACCATATTAAAGATACTGAAAAAGGTTGGAAAATATCCTGGTATGAATTATCAGAGAAGAAATAGCTCACTTATATAAAAATATATATATATATAATTAGCATTTGGCAGTAAATAGGGGGAAATAGAAGTATTTTACAATATATCGTAATATAACAAAAATATAAATAGATATATTTACAAATTTGTAGAATTATATTACAATTTAACTACTCTCTTTTTAAATAGTCATGAGACTATTTATTATTGTTTCGTTTCAACATTAATCATAATTACAATTATGAGGTGAAACCCTTACATCCCTAGCTAATTATAGCTAGGCTTTTTTTTTATCCATGCTAGTGTAACATTCTAGTATAAAAAATAAGACTAATTAATAATAGAATTGGGAATAGGTAACGTATCTAAATCCTATTATTAGTAAACGTAACAAGATAAATCAAATTCAATTTAATTAGGTAACGTATATAAGTTACGTTTATACGTTACCTATACTTCGGATTCTGAATTCATATAAAAGGTTACAAAACTCTAAAATTATTTGATATACTATAAGCATTACAAGTATTTTTTCTTTTTATTATCACAAATAATAATCAAGCCCTCTTGGGGATCTGTGAATGGTATTTTTACCTTAACAATCTCTTTGAGGGCTTTTTTGCATGTTTACAATTTATATAGATTTATATATAAAACAAAAAATAAAGGGGATTATATATGCGCAACATTTTTGATTTTATAGAGATTTTAGTCTTTCTTTGGGTTGCAGCAAATATTTTTGGGTATTTTGTTTTTTCAAAGGAAGAGTAATAGTGAGGGAGTAGTTACTAATGAAAAATATAATACGAGTAAATAAGAAAACTAATGAAACTGAGCATGTAGAAATCGAGTATTTCTTAAATTTTATTAGTAGTTTCAATCAATGCTACGAAGAGTCCCTTTCATCCTTAATTAAGGGGTATGTTATACAGGATAATTCATTTGCATTTTATATTCCTGAGTTACATGACAAGCTCACTTAAATGACGCTCCGTAATACTTTTCAGCTATTAATAAAATATAAATAGTATAAGCGATACGTATAAAAAGAAAGTTTTAAAGTTATAAAAAACACCTACCTAGGTAAATTACCTACAGTTAGGTGTTTTTTTATTTTAATAATTAAATTCTAAAAAGAGAAAAAATAAATAGTACCTTATAATGATATCCATATAACCAATAGAAAAAAGAGGAGTATGCGATTATATGATACTTACAAGTAAAAATGAACCAGTTATAAATGGATGGCTAAGCCCTACGGGAGAGTTTCTTCACTGCAATTTGAGTGAACATTATACATGTGCAGCTGCTTATGAGGATAAAAAGAGGGATCAATATTTAAGAATTGATGCTGGAAGCCAAGGGGAAAGCTCCTTTGTGAGTATAATATGTGGTTATTTAACATATAAACAAATGGATTGGATAATGTCCCATATAAAATACTTTGATAATAATCAGGTACAGGATTTAATTAATTATGGTTTAGTGATTGATTAATAAATATCCAAAGGCATATCAAGTTGTTAGATTTAGGCATGATGCTCCATCTCTTATTTTAGAGGTACCCGTTAGATCTAATCCTTAAAAGATATGTATAGCTAAAAAAAGAAATATAGAGCATTATTAAACTCTTAATTCTTTAAAAAATTAAAATAAAATAATTAAGAAGACAGGTAAATACTAAGAGGAAATAGTATATATGTTTTTAATATAGAATATAATTGACCCCTTAACACAATTCTGTTACTTTATAGTTTGTTTCTAAAAAAATAATACAGTTTTAGTTATGTGAATTTATAAAAGAGAAATACTAAGACTTGGTATATGATAAATATAAATTAATTTTTAATTATAAATGATTAAGAGAAAATAAGAATAAACAATGATAGGGTGAGCTTAATGAAAAAGAAAACGTTGTCTAGATTAAATAGATATTCATGGAGAAGGTCCTTAAATAAAGCAAGAGAACAATTAAAACAAAAAAAAGGACATAATGATTTGCAATTAGATAGTATAGGTGATGGGCATGTTTGGTTTCTAGTAAGAAAGAAAGGTAGTTTTGGAATAACACAAGAATTTAGAATAAAATACGATATCAAATATAGAACGTTTGAATACTTCGAAAAAAAATAATAGATGTTATTCTATTAATTATATTAAACATAAAGGCGAACACATTTAATAATATGTGGTCGCCTTTATTATTTTTAAAAGGTGTAAAATAAATTGTTTATTTTATTGTTAAAATTCATTTGAACAATGAGTATAATGATGTACAACTGGAAAAAAACGTTAAGGTGAGTGCTATGCTAAAACAAGAGCCAATTGTAGATCTAATACATGAAATTGATACAGAAGATGTTTTTGTTGCAACAAGTTATTTGGTAGATTTACCTTCGCTCATATATCCATATGAAGATAGTGATAATGTTTGTTTAAAAGTTAACAAAAAAGAATTAATGAAAGTATTAGAAGTTGGAAAGGCATACTTAAATGGAGTTAGCGCCCTTACTCTTGCTATTAATGAGTTGTACCAACTTCAAGATTACATGAGAGTGGATCTAGCTGCAGAACAAACGCTCCGACCAACTAAGCGTCTAGTAAATTGTATAGGTATTGCGTTTAATGATAAAAATTTAATAATGGACTCGGATATAATTTCGAACAAGTCATTTAAGGATTTATTGCAATCAAAAACTATAGAAAGTATTTACATACTGTTATCTAAATAACCGAATTAAAAAGGGGAGTTAGGGATGAATATCATTATGAGTGGAGAAGCAGCGAATGAGTTTACTAAAGATGATGGACTAGTTTTTTTCAGAGGACTCATAAACGGATTTTTGTTGGTGTTGCCTATTTGGACTTTTTTTATTGGAGGACTGCTCTATATTTTATAAATATAAAAATTAAGTTATATATTTATAAAAGGGTATTACGGTCTATGTTTTGAATATTATTAATAGTATTCAAAATAGGAGGGGTAAAATGAGTGCATATTTCGAAATAACATTAATTACAAAACCTTATAATCACCTATGGAATGATGCTTTACATGCAAGAGATTTAGCAAGAAAAACGACGGATGAATGGATGAAAGGTACGTATGTTAGATGGTCAATTGTGACTGCATGTATGGCGTTAGAATCATATAGTTGTGATGCTCTGGGTGTAAAAAAATTAAGTGGAAGAAGTTATCAAAATAGCATCGATACCGAAATTCAGAAAAAAGGATGTAACCCTATAAATTGGAATAGTGGATTATGGAAAGATGTTCTAGATGAACGAAGAAATAGAAATTATTATACTCATAGTAATGACGCTCAAGAAAAGCTATGGCCTGATATAGAAGAAGCCAATAAAGCTATTGATACCTATAGAGACGCAATAAAAAACCTATATAGCATAGTCGGTAAACAATATCCTGATTTTGTGGATAGGGACTCAGACCCTAGTGTGGAGTAAACGAATTAATTATATGCAAAAAACTAAAAAAACGAAATTCCTTTAGTGGAATCTCGTTTTTTTAGTTAATTATAATACTTTAGTATGAGATTGGATGCTATTTAATAAGTGTCCCACCGTCAGTAACGTGAGACTCTCCAGTTCCATTACCACTGATGTCTTCAACAGGTAGAGATGTTGAACCATCATTACCACCTGGTTTATTATTTCTATTCATAGCTTTATAAACGAACTGAGCATATTGCTCTCTAGTTACATTCAAACTAGGGCTATATTCATTATAACCTGTTCCATCAGCAACGTTATTAGTTTGTACTGCAGTAATTGCATCTTTTGCCCAATGATCTTTAGGAACATCCTTAAATGTAAGTTCACCAGCTATTTTTAAATTAAATGCTCTTGTAAGTATAGCGGCCATTTCAGCACGAGTTAAAGTATCCTTAGGTCGGTAATTTCCATTTTCGTCCCCTTTAACAATCCCTAAAGCTGTTAAAGATAAAATTTGTTTTGAGTAATTAGTAGTTTGAGAATTAACATCTGGATAAGGATTCTTAAGCGTCCCTCTATCTTCTGGTTGAAGGTAATTGTACATCAGAATAGCTACTTGTTCGCGAGTCACATTATCTCCAAATCCAAAAATCCCATTCCCATAACCAATTACAATTTTCTGTTCTTTTAAATCTTGAATAGCAGTGAATGACCAGTGATTTTGAGGTACATCTACAAATCTTTCTTCAGCTTGAGTTAAAGAATTACCTGCTCCAAGTAAAGATAGAGTACCAATAGATAATGCAGCACAAGTTTTAATTAGTTTACTTTTCATAAAAATTTCCTCCTTCAATATAACCATATATAAAAATAATTAGAATGATTAAATTCATTTATTAATTTATTAAGTATATCTATTGTAACCTACTATGACTTTCTTTGCATTTTAAAATTTTAAAAAAGAAAAATTTAATTTTTTTTAATTTTACTCTTAGAATATAGAGTCATTATGAATATAATACGCAAATAGAACAGGAAACTGTTGTTTACAACAAAAAAGAAAAATATATAAAAATAGATACAAATAAGGAGTGACCATTTATGAAAGAAATGAAACAAGAGGTATATGATAGTTTAGCGGCAGCAAAAAGAAATAAAGAATTTTTTACTGCCATGGTTCGTAACGTAAATGTACAAAAAATGAATATGCCAGGAACAGACGGTAAATTAGAACTAAGAGATGTAGAATGCGTATACTTTGCTCTAGAAGGTGGAGCTTTAGGTATGTGTCCAGCTAATGAGTTCTCAGAATATGAACATAAATCATTGAACAGTTTCACTGGTACTATTCAAGAATTTATCGTATTAGGTATTGATAAAGAAAATAATCTAGCAGCTGTAAGTGTTAAACAAGCAGACGATATTAAAAAAGAGAAATTCTTAAAAGAAATCTATAAATTAGAAGAAGAAAATACTCTTAATGAAAAGGTTTTTGAAGGAATTGTTACTGGAAGAAATGAAAATACACGTACAATTTTCTTAAAAGTTGAGGGTACGCCTTGTTTTATGAAACTTGCAGATTTAGATCATGAACGAGTATTTGATATTGATTCTATTGCTCCTAGAAATGCAACAATTCCAGTGAAAGTAAAACGTTTTAAAGAAGATACAAAACAGATTCAAGTAAGTCGTAAAGATGCTGTAGAAGATCCATTTGAAGAATTGCGTGATAAAGAACCACATAATTATACTGCAACAGGTCTAGTTACAAATGTATCAGAGCGTGATGGTATATTTGTTAAGTTAGGAAAAGGCTTTACTATCAAGGCATCTAAGCCACGTGAAGTTCAGGAACCTGTTATTGGTGATATCGTAGCTGTTCGCATTGTTGATATTAATATTGAAAAACGTTCTGCTAGAGGTGTGATTTTTTCATACCCTCAAGGGAAAAAACAACCAAAAAATTTAACTAGTTTCTTATATAACTAATTGGAATTGGTATAGCATATGAAACCACAAGTTGTGCCTTTAAATTTCGAATATCCGTATTTTCGGAAGAGGGATGGTAGCATCTCAATTTGGGACGATCCGAGTATTAAAGGAGGGATTGCCCTAATCGATAATTATCAACCTCTAACAAATCTTGGATCAGTATTAGGTAAAGCGAACAGTTACAATTACATGGAACAAAAGGATGTTACTTTACTAAAAATGGTTGGCGAATGTATAGCTGCAAATGAAGATCAGCTTAAGAGATTAATGAGTACAGTCATGAGTCGTTCGCAAGTATCATTACGCTTAAAGAAGTTTAGAAGATATGGGTTTGTTGAAAGATGGGACCTTAATTCATTAGATGATCCGGATTTAAAGCCGCCATCTCCATTTACTTTAGGATTAGCCGGTTATATATTCTTAAAACACTTTTATAATAAAGAGTTCTTTATGGAACCAACTCGTTGGCAGACACTAGGATTAAGTGCTATTCAACGTTATGTAGCTATTAATGAAATAAAATGCCAAATTTATGAAACACAGGGGTTACGTGGATTTAAATGGCAGGGATGTATTCTTAACAATCCACAACTGATTAATAGCTTTGCAGCTATAGAAGCGCTAACCGAAGTAGGGAACTTGAATTTTGTATTAGAAAGAGTTCAGCAATCTAAGGATTATATTGCATATTTGTCTGAAAGATTAATGAAATGGGACCAAGTCTACCAACAATATAACCTGCTTCCAATTCAAGGGATGAGTCAACATAAAACCTCTTTAATTATAAGCGTATCCTGCTTCTCATTAGCAGAAGAGATAATTACAAAATTAAACTTAGAATTATATAAACTACCTTGCATTTTCTGCATTGAAGAAAAGGTAGAGTCTGATAGTTTTACTAAATCATTCTACGTAAAAAAACCGGATGCCTCAAAAAATAAAGCAGAATTATTACAAGTTGATATGCCTTTCTTTAAATAATATGGCACTTGAAGAACACCAAAATATATATGTGCATTATGCATATAAAGGTGTTCTTCTTTTTATCAAATGCAGTTTTTAAATAAATATAGAATCTACAAAGGTGGAAAACAACATGCAAAAAGTCGTACTAGGTATGAAATATGAGCCTTTTTATAAGTTTTTCCAAGACCATTTTCAGGGAGACTTTGATATTTGTGAAACAAACATTAATAAATTCGAGGATGTAAGTATTTATGTAGCTCAATATAACCCGGAGGTCTTAATTTTTGCTGAACAATTCTTAGAATTTGAAGATGAAGATAATAAGGATGAGAAAATATTCGAACTTATAAATAGTATCTCAAAAAACGTAAGGGTTTGTTATATGTGCATTAGAAATATAGATGACCCATTTTTTGATCAATTAAAGGATGTAGGGATTACAGATATATTCTACACACCTGAAATTGATATGAATCGGATTAAGCAACAATTAAAAAACGTGCAAATAAAGATAATGTTGTATTTTATGGTACTACAGAACCAATTAATTAGAATAAAAGTTTATATTATTTGAAAGCAGGTGAAAGTATGAAAAGAATAGTTCTTTCAATGGGGCATGAAGATTTACATGGTATATTTCGCAAGTTTTTAAAAAGTAAATTTATTGTTTGTATGAATGATGTATTTAGTTCTAATTATTTATTTGACGTTATTGAAGAAGACCACCCTGACATAATAATTTTTCACGATAAACATTTAGAAATTCCTTACGATCCTGAACAAGAAAATCAAGTAGAAGAGAATTTGTATAAGGAAATAAAATTTTTAGAGATTATTGAATATATTCGTCAGACTTATAATGATAGTATAAGAGTTGTTTTTGTATGTGAGCGTCCTCAAGGCGATCCATTTTTAAGCGAATTAGTAAATAATAATGTATTAGATATTTTTTATACGAATCAATTTGCTCTGGATGCTTTAGTGAAACAACTAGTAAATCCACCTCAATATAATAATGTAGCTCATTTGAAAGTTGATAATTCAAATACGAAATATAAATCACACTTATTTGGAAAGAATTCGTTATTTGAATTTAAAGAAGACGAGCAGTTAACAGAATTAGTAGAAACTGAAGATGTCTTGAAAACCGCAATTGAAGAAGAAACCGAAGAAACTAATTCTTTAGTACATAACGATAAGAGGAAACCTGGTCTATTCTCAAAACTATTCGGTAAAGATAAAAATGACTCTGAAGATAATACTGTTGTAATAAATAATTCAGATGAAGATCCTAAACTTGAAGAAAATAACTGCGAGGGAAATTTGTCTGAAATTGAATTAGTAAAGGAAGAAGAGCCATTAAATCAAGATATTCCTCAAAATATTAATATTCCCCCTAAAGATTTAATTGAAGAGGTTGAAGAACAAGTATCCGATAATAATAAAGAGGAATTAAAAAAAGACATAGATATAGGGGAAGAGGTCAGTCAAGAGGATGTAAATAAGGGGACTGATAGTTCTGCATTAAGAGCAGATAAATATAAAGGAAAAGGAAGAAATGTATTTTTTAATATTTTTAAAAAAGATACATCCGTGGATACAAAGGATTATGGGTATTCCGACCATCGAAATGTAGGTAGTGTAAAGCAAAACTTAATCGCTGTAGTTAGTTTAACACCGGGGGCAGGTTCAACATTCTTCCTTCATAATTTCACTAGATTTTTATCTTTAGAACATGGAATTAGTTCATCCGTGTTAGATACCCCATCAGAATTCCCAATTTGGTATCACTTACTTAATGCAGAACAAGAACATCATGAATATTGGGAAGAAGTACATCAAGCTATTAAAACAAGGCCCGAAACGTTTGGATATATCCCAAGATGGTCGATAGACAATATTAACGTTTTTCCTTGTCAAAGTAGCACACTGGATTTAAACTCTAAAGATCCAAATAAGAATAGGGACTTCACTCCCTTAGAAGCAAAGGAATTAATTTTTCACTCTAGGTCTTCTGGAATTTCCTTTGTAGACCTCTCACATAATTGGAGTAATAAATTAGCTACAGAGACCTTAGCATTATGTAATCAAATTTGGTTGATTATGGAGCCTAATTATCAAAGTTTAGCTGCTGCTGGTCATCAACATAAAATATTAAAAGGGTTTGAACAATTAGCTAAAGATGAAAAAATCATAACAATTGGGAACAAGTGGAACAAAAAATTTGATGATGTACTTAGTCCAGAAATAGCTTTACCATACTTCGAATCACAAGCTGAGGCATCTTTAAAAGGGAAACCTCTTTATACATTACAATCAAAACTAATGAAAAGAGAATTTGAAAAACTTTTATATAAATTACATTAAATACTAAGGACTGAATATTGCGATTATAAAATATCTGATATTCAGTCCTTTTAATTTTACGAATCAAATATGTGTTTTATGTGTGTTTTGTATGTAATTTAATTGTTTTTATTTAACTTTAAGGTTTACCTTACAATATTCAAGTGTTATTTTAGATAATTTTTAGTACAATGTATGTGAAAAGGATGAAATAAAAAAGGGGCTTAAACAGCGTTGAGAGGAGATGGTTGTTATAGAGCGTCATAAACACTTTGTATTTATGTCGGAGGGAAAACATAAATGAAAGAACAGTACTTTGTACACGTTTCCTTTCTCCAGATTGGAAAAAAAGAAATTTGGGAACTTCGTTCTCTAGAAAAAAGAATTAAAAAGCAACACAATAACGATGAAGAAACTGTTGAACAAATAGTTTCGGATGCAGAGAAAAAAGTATATACAGTAGAATTAGATAGATTTAAGAATAATAACTATACCTCATTTGAAATGTCTCAAAATGAATATAATTATATTCAGTCAAATAATCTATCCTTGTTTGATTCTAATATTATACTTAATAATGAATCTTTAGAATTGAATCAGTAAAAAGTAAAAAGTATTAAGTAATAAGAAATACTAAGGTATGATTGATGAAAATTACCGTTAGTATTTATTAAAAAAAGCACTGAAGGATACCTTATTAGTGCTTTTTTTATTAATTTAGTATTGAATCAACAATTAGAAGTATTTTATAATGGAATTAACAAAACATTATTTTAATTTTTATTATGAACCAATAACACAGAGCCTTTCGGGTTTTCGTTTTCTTTTACGAATATTCCGGGAGGCTCTTTTTGTTATGCACAAATTGAGGAGGTGGACGAAACAATGATAAAAGAGAGAGTACAAAACAAAAAAAATAGAGAAAAAAACAAAAAAAATAGAGAAAAAAACAAAAATGATAAAGATCCGAATGTAACAAAAGGTGTAAAGAGAAAGGTATTTAACGATGATAAGAATTTATATATATATTTCGTCGATTCAGAAGGGAATATTGCTTTAATCCCCTCTGAGGTACCAGTAAAATATTTTAAACAGTTTATCGAACAACATAAAAATATATATATAGTAGCCCAAGATTGCAACAATAATACATTGTTTGAATTACGAGATGATGAAATTTTTAAAATTATACCCAGATATAGAAAAGAAATTTATCATCTATTAGAAGAAGTGGGTATAGATACTAGGGAAGCTAAAAATAAAGGTATATAACAAACAGATTGATTAAACTAAGAGGGTTTCTACTTTACATGGAGACTCTCTTTTTTTAAAAGCAGGCAAAATTAAGCTTTGATATACTTAAGAACAAATAATAATAGCAACTTTATAAATTAAGAGGGAATATAAGTAGTAATTAAGGGGAGGTTTAATTATGAATAATAATAAAACAAAGGTAAGTGCTGTAGAGGATAAATTAAAGGCAACTAATAAAATAGTAGGCTTACGATTAAATGTTAATCAAGAAAATAAAAAGTATGCTTATGTGTTTGTAAAAACTAGGTTTGCAGCTGGCCAATTCACTATTCATATTCAGGATAGACGTCATCTGGATTCAGGAGTTTCAATTCTGGATTGTATTTTAGATGTTCAAGATGAATTGATTAATTTACTAGGTGTTAGGGAATTTGTATATAAATTTTTAAATGAGTCAAAATGGATTTTATATGGAAAAAACGGTGACATAAGAGAATTCAAATATGGGGAACAAGAAGTAATAGACCAGGTATATACAGCTGGATTAGATGATCAATTCTTGGAATTATCTCTTGAAAGAAAAGGGGTTTTAAAGGAGAAGTTAGAAGTCGATTTACGGGATAACCGCTATTACAATTTATTTGTAGCTATTTAGAAAGAAACTTAGATAATGCTAGATAAAAATAAAGGTAAAATATATACTAATATTAGTATGTGTAATCTATTAAATACATTTGTAATAAAAAAAGCCCTTTGGGTTTAAGGACAATTAATTGTTTCTTAAACCACAACTGGGCTTTTTACTATTTAAGTACTTATTTTAGTTATAAAAGGAAATTTAGAAGGGTGAGAATGCAAAGTGAATAAGGTAATGATTTCAGGCCGCATTATAAAAGATATTTGGTATAAAAATCAGGTTGCTAAAATAAAATTGGCTGTAAAAAAAGAAAAGGTAAAAAAGAATGACGCCAAAGATGTAGACTTTATTCCTGTTACGGTTTTGGGACCTAGAGCTGACTATGTAAGTAATTCATTAAAAAAGGGCGATTTCGTTGAGGTAGTAGGCACAATAAATGATGGAGCTTATAAAATTAATAATAAAGATATAAAATACGGAAGCTATTATGTAGAGTGCGAAAAAATAGAACTTATTATTGCCGCAACATCCAATACCAATTCTAAAAAAGATGATAATAAAATAATCGACAAAGTTATATTATCAATTGGTACGGAAGTAGACTTTAAAGATGATGAACTACCATTTTAAAAAACAGTATACGGATCATATTTGCCCCTATAAGCGTTTTAAAAAAAAGCGGGAGGGAAATTACTTATTTCAAAATAAAATCGTTATATAAGTTAATTAAAGGCTAAAATATATCCTGTTTTCCTTATACCCACTTTATTAAAACCAATGTAAAAGATACTACCGCCCTTGCTATGCTCGGTTGGTGGCATTTTGAAAACTCAAACGGAAAAACAACCCTTTGAATTTTCAAAATGAATTATGATTAATCATAGATAAAAATAAAATTTATGCTAAAAAAAGACAAACCTATTTATCCATATAAGGACAAGGTTTGTCTTTTTAATGTAGGGTAATAAAGTGTTTAGTGGTTATTATTATAACTTAATTTATAAATATTTTCAACCACGTATAACATTTTATTAACAAGCATACTAGCAGTATTAAAAATCTTTTATAAATATATATCTTATATATTAAAAAGAAATAAAGATAAAACTATTATAGGTTATCAAAAATAGGGGAAAGATCTACTCCCACAAGGAAAAATTTGATGTCGGAACGGAAAAAATCATAAATAGTAGAAAATGTATCCGGAAATTCAATGTTTATTAGACTATCAATTCTACAAAAAAGCATAAAGGGAATCACATGTTTCTACATGAAATCGGAAAGAAATTGATACAAATCACTTTATATTTATCCAACTATAGAAATAGGCTATATTTTCTTTATTTTGTAAAATACAGCAGTATCTAGCATTCAATTATCCACATTTTGTTCAGAAAATGTAGTTATTTGTTAACATTACACAGTATTTGCACATAACTCACATTATTATTGATGATTTTTATTAGATAAATACAACAACATTAGTAATTACAATGATTATAGAAAGATTATATTCACATTGAACCATATTTGTCCGCATATCCACTATTTTTATAATTTTCCTTTTGATTTTTTGTAGGTATTATAAGATAGGTTTTAATAGATTAGAAGAATAATCCCTGGTGTTATGTGGAGAGTTATATATTGCTAGAATTGAATTTGTATAGAATTGCATAAAAAAAGACTCCATTTTATATGAAGTCCTGTCGATTTGGTATTTATAAGTAGAGTAGTAGAAAAGGGGTGTTAATGAAACAAACACGAATAGCCCTCCACTTTCGATTTTTTCAAAAATAGAGAGCTCATTACTATTATTTTATTTCCATTTCGTTTAGCACCTGATCTGGAGCTGTTATTGTTACTCCAGCACGTACTAAACGTTCGAAGGTACGCATAAACTCTAGTAAATTAAACTGCTTTGGTAGTTCAATAACACGAAGTTTTTCTTGTGGCAGCTTATCAATTGCCTCGATCAACCATTCACGTACATCACTTGGAATCGTGCGTTCTTTATGACCACGAACTTTTAGTTTTTCACGCATTTCAATTTCTAAAGCGATATATGCATGGAGATTAACACCCTGATCATATGCATATTTCCTAAATAACGTTTCTTCCTGGTATTTTAGATAATTACGGTGATAAGACTCTTCCGTCACTGGTACCGCAAACTTCTGCTTCAGTAGTGCATGCACATTCTTAAACATCTTCTTAATGTTGTGAAGAGAGTACATAGAATAATGTAAACCAAAATTAAAGATAGCTTGCTCACGGTCACTATTTCTCTCTTTTGGTATGTGCTGCGCAATAAGAGGATAAATGCCTTCTTTCGCCGCTGTATCAAGAATTTGATATTGAGATGTTTGATGCAATAGTTTTTTCAATGTATATACAATTTTCGTTGGATATCCTTCTTTTCGATCAATCATGTCACGAAGTCCGCGAATTACACTGCGGATTTGACGATGACAAGTATGTTTTAATACATGAATGAATTTATTCATGTCTGCAGACAGTTCACCGATATTCATTTCTTGTAGAACTGCTTCGATAAATTTCGCTTTACGAGCATAGGTAGTTTTTGGTGTAAATGGATCCCTATGTTGTTCTTCTCCAGCTTCTTTCGAACATAAGAAGTCTGAATGGATAGACAGATATAATGTCGTATATCGTTTTGTATGCTTTACACCTTTTTGCATTTTGCAAATTTTGAACAGGGGATTCCCCGTACATGGTAATGCCGTTGTTAATTCGTCGATAACGGCACGGATTTGATGCGGATATTTTTTATGTAAGAAACGATACATCCCACCGAAGTGAGTTTTGTTGCCTCTTTCGTCCTGCTTGTCCAATGAACGCTTTAATGTTGTTTCTGTATGTTGTTGCATGGCGATGTCTAAGAATAATTTCTTAGACGCTACAGATAGCCTAAAGAAAGCCTTTGTAAATACAACAGGACTAATATATACGTATGGATTTGCTTTTTCTGTTTCCTCATTCATAAAATGAGTCAGCTTGATTGTATATCGGCCATCTACTCCGTTTTCAATGGAGATAATGTTATGTAAGTTTAATTTTTTTAATGCAATATAGAATTGAGAGTGTTGGATATAAGCAAATTCTTCTTTGTATTGCTTGTAATCTTCCCACATCATATGTATTGTTACATTTGGAATAACACCATTAGTAAAGCATTTCTTATGTAGATATAAGAACACTTCGAGATCAGCATTTGTAATTCCGTATAATTTATGCTTCCTTCCCGCTTTTTCTGCAAGTGCAGACATTGTACGACGTGAAAAAGATGGTTTGGCTTTTTCGACAAAGCCTTCTACGTCAGCAATACGTTCTTCGTATGTCATGTGCTGCAGAATATCTTCTAAATATGTATCTTTATAGCTGTAGTACTTTTCTTCAAATGCTTCCACAAGCTTTTGCCAGGACTTTAGTGTTACTAGTACAGCATTGGTTGTTTCCCCATTTAAGCTACGTTGATTTCGTAATACAAATGATTTCCCCATCTTTTTCACCTCCGTTCTACAAATTCAGAAATATATGCCAAAATACTATAAAATATACCAATTTTGATTATAGCAAAATGAAATATGTTGAAAGGTGCCCCTTTAAGGGAAATTTTCAAAATATGAAACACGTTATAAACCCAATGATTACAAGGGATCGGAGAATCTTTGGGAAAAAATTTGTGTTAAGGATACGGTAAAAAACGTTTCATGTTCTAATTGTATAAATACAATAATGAAACACGGGAAAATTGTTGATATATAAAGGTTTAAGGGGAATTATTCATAATTTTAGGTCAAGGATATGGCAAAAGTGTTTCATGTTTCAATCATAGGTCGTTCATTAGGGGAAGGTATGATAAATCTATTTATATAAAGGGTTATAGGAGAAAATGTGATAACTTTAAGGTCGAGGATATGGTAAAGAACGTTTCATGTTTTGAATTCCAGAAGGTCAAGGATATGGCAAAAGTGTTTCATGTTTAATATATAATGAAATTTTTTAAAAAAATAAGGTGAACCGTTGGTACATGAGGGGTTATGACTGTTGCGTATACATGTTAAGGTCAAGGATATGGCAAAAACAGTTCGTTGTAATTCAAAATTTGTATGTATTAAAATAAAGGTAAAACGTTGATCCCTATGGGTTTCTAAGAGGTTAGTAAAAAATTTGTGTTGATGATTTAAATTTAAAAATATTAATTGGTGTTTCATGTTTTTGGTTTTAGGTTAAGGATGTGGCAAATTTATTTCAAATAAACATTAAAGTAACTATTGTATATGCGGTATTAATTCTATTCATATGAACATCTTATGAGAATATGAGAACGATTAAATAAAAATGTTTCATATATATAGGGAAGGTTCACTATATGGTAAAAAGTGTTTCATATCTTAATTTATTAGAGTGATTGAAGACCTATTGAGGACTAATGTATAATTAATGTTATTTTACGTTGTAAATAAGGAAATTTGTTTCATTATTGTTTGAATATAACCAAAACTGAAAAACAATAAGTATTTACATATATGCAATAGATTAAATGTTTGTTTGAAATGAAATAACGGAAGGAGTGATAATGTGGAGAGATTAACACAACTGTTTACGGATGCATTATTAATATCTGAGCCTTTATACGGAAACAATAAAGTAGTTTGGGAAAAATGGACTGCCTTTAGTTCAGATGTAGAAAAAGATAATACAAAAGTTGTAACTTCTCAATATGTTTCACCATCTTTTTCGGCATTAGTATCATGGTTAAGTAAAAAGAATGAAGAAGGAATTACCTCATTACAAATTGGTATTAAGTTAAAAGAATATAAAGATGAAATTCATGCAGCTATTGAAAAAGTATTAGAAGACGAGTTTAAGAATATTAATAAATTTAACGATGGAACAATTATTCATGGAGACGTAAATGAGGATGAAACGGATGAACCAATTGATAAAGAATATTTTGAAGTTAATAATTCCGCGGTTTATTTTAAATTACGTGATGGAATCTCTAAAAATCACTTTGAAGAAGACTCAGGTATGGGTGTGAAATCTTATCCCATTGAAACAAAGGAAAGTAATGCAATAGCTCAGCTATCTTCTCACAGAGATGAAGATTTAAAGCTTATTAAAGATGATGAAGCATCTCGTTGGAATACTTTGGTGAACGATGTAATGAGCAATATGGATGATCTGACAGCTGATGTATTGGACTCCATTACCATACAGTGGCTAGCACAAGCAAAATCCCCAGATGAATTTATAGAATTTTCATATGAGCAAGTATTGGATATGTGCAATGTACCAAAAAAGAAAGTAAGTAAAGGAGAGTACTACAGACCTGAAGATAAAATTAAGGTTGCTAAGCGTATTGCGGCGTTAGCAAGTATCTTCATTTATTTAAATGATGATAATGAAGTAGTGGTCTTGAATGAAGAAAATGAAAATGATGAAGAATATAAAGTGAAGAGAGAAGTTGTCAAACGATTATTTGTGTTGGATTCAGTTGTATTATGGAGACACAATACAACCAATGAATATATGGGGATTGAATCCTGTCGTATTAAACCAGGGAGCTTTTTAACAAGCTATTTATATGGTTCAAATAATACTACAGCATTATTATCTAAAAAGGCACTCGAGTATAATAGTTATCGTCATAAATATCATAAACGCTTAATTCGTTATCTAACATGGCAATGGAGAATACGACAAATATATTCAACTTTGAAGCGACCATACTCCATTGGGGGAGATAAAGGCTTATTAGCTGTAATGGCAATCCCGCTCACTTGGAAACCGAGTCGGATTAGAGAACACCTAGAGAATGTTCTGACTGACTTAGAAAAAGAGAACGTAATTTCTAAGTGGGAGTATACTGTCTCCTTAGATGAAGAACGTTTCAATAAGAAGAATTGGTTTAAAGATTATTGGATGAATTTAAATATTACTATACTTCCGCCGGAAGAATTAATTAAGTCTATGTATAATTTACCTAAGAAAAAAACATTAGGGTTAGAAAATAATACTGAAGCAGCTGAAGAGTATTTTGAAAAGGCTAATAATGTTATTGATATGCCTCAGATAAAAAATAATGAAGAGCTTAATGTATTTGATGAAGAGGCCGTTCGAGAGAAAATACTTAAGCGACATAATGTTGATAAAATTACTATACGGGAACTAGCAAAAGAAATAAAAATATCGGCACCTACATTATCCCGATTTTGTAACAGACAAACCAAACGGCTATCTGCAAATGCGGTTGAAAAAATGTCTAAGTGGTATGAGAGACAAGGAATATTAGAAAAGATGTAGTAGATAACTAAATATTGATTTAATTGTAGTGTTTATGCTCTCTGAGAGAAGATATTCTTTGTAATAATAAATAAGCACGCGGATGGGTTAAACTTAAAAGTAACGTAACGATTAATAAAAAAATGCGAACAAGTTTGTTCGCATTTTTTAGTACCATGAAATTTAGCATCTTATATATTTTTTCTATTAGTTTTTAAAACATGAAATAAATAAAAAGTTTCATATACTAATAGAATTGTAGTTGCTGTAAAACTTGAGATAATTAATGAAACAATTCCTGCCAATATAATAAGTATATTTACCCCATACTTAACTAATCCAAAAAAACTATGGCGATGTATTAACGAATGAAAATAAGAAATTATGAATGAAGGATCTAGTTTAAAATCATGTGGGATATATATTGGTAATGCAAGGTATCTTATGGTTAGAATAAGAAGACCTAAAAAGATGTAATACCCACCAAGTAAATAACCTAAAAATATGATAAAGAAACTATAAATAAACCATCCAAAGATAATAGAACGTTTTATATTGGTAACATATTTTTGATCAAACATTTATTCACCGCCGCCATCACCACCACTATCTCCACTACCATTAGAATCGTGATCTCCATGATGACTTCCATGATTTCCATGATGATTAGTTTGGTGATGAGCATGTTTATGGGAGCCTGAATCATTATTGGTATCATTAACGATGCTAATTACTTCGTAATTAGCATCAAAAAGAAAATCGCTATTGCTAGGTGTTATCGTAGTGCTGCTCTTCTGTTTTGAATGAATCATAATTCTTTCATTATTTTTGTTAGGCTCTCTTAAATTCTTGATAAAGGATAATTCATCTTTGATTTCTTCTTCATCTTCTTCTTCGCTTTCTTCATAATCGTTTCTTCTACTTATAGCATCATCTTTAATTAACTTCGTTTTAATTTTATACATGATACCTCTAAATAATATGTAAAAACCTGCAAGTAAAAGTAACATTGCAATTACTAATTTAAAATTGAGCAATTGTATTACTCCTTTCGTATATAAATTATGAAATTATTATATCGTATAACTAAAAAACGTACTTTTAAAAATCTAGATATAGTTTGCGTGAATAGTATGTAATAAATAAAAAACTGTTTATATTGTTAAAGAATTTTGTTATTATATATGCATAATTAATTTTTGTATATTATGTTTTGAGAATATCAATGCCGGTCTTTTGGATCATTAGAGAAATTTCTAATAATTTGAGGGACTGGCTTTTTTGCGTTCAAATAATTAAGGAGGGAATCATTTTTATGAAATTTGGTATAGTGGGGTATTTGAAAAATGGAGAAAAATGTATTTTGAAGAATGATTATTTATGGATACAAATCAATACGAGTGAAAATAATAATGGCATTTCTGTTTCTGCAAGGGAGTTTAATACTTATTTACAAGCGAAGCATTGGTTGATACAAAATAAACACTTTGATAATGGAGAATTAATTAAAATAATACAACCAAATGGTCAACTTGTTAGTGGGACATTACATCGGGTTAGGATTGAGCTATTGAAAAGAATTGATAAACCTGTAATTCCCTCTAAAAAAGATATAAAAAGTATTTTTGAAAACACAAGTAAAACAAAAAATACTATATGGTGGGGAGTTCACTTTAACGGAAGTGTAAAAGTACATGAGCATATAAATTTATCCATGAGAGATATTAAAGAAGGATTTGGTATTCACCCATTAAGGGTTCCTTCAGATTTAATAGAAAAATATGGAGTTAACGCTTATGTAGATAAACTATATAGAAGAGTACTGTATACCTGGTTGGTTCATTTAATGAGTAATCAGACAGAGCGACTGGTAGCATTTTCTACATTTTCGGAAAAAGAAATTATAGAAAAAATATATAGTTTGTATGAAGCGATTGATTTTGAAGACTATGAACTATATACAAAGTTAGTTAGTAAGTATAAAAAAGAAATCTCAAATAGAGTTATTATCTCAGAGATGCCTTTTAAAAATAAAATTAAGAGAATTAGCTAAAGCGTGATAACAATGGTTATATCATGCTTTTTTTATAGAAAATTATAGGGAGTGTTTAATATGGAAAAATTAGTAACATTTTATTTAGAACCAATTTCTGTACGCTTAAATGTAAAGGGTAAAATCTCTAATGAGGAATTACTACAAAAAGCTAAAGAGAAATTTGTTCAGGATATGACAAATCAAGGTGGTCCAAGATCCTTTAAATATAGTGTTTCTGATGGAGATGCTCTGACAAGAGAAGAACTAGCGATTGGAAAAGTAGTAAAAACGGATGTAGGAATTGGAGTTGTTTTAAAAATAAATAAAACTACTGCTACTGTGAATGTAGTTCGTTTTCCGTGTTATGTTAGATATAAATTTACAGATTTGAAGAAAGTCAATAGTGATTGCTATGATGTGAGTATCTGGGAGCAGGCTTATAAGGCAAAAAAAGATAAAGAAAAATATTACCTTTTTGGACATACAGGATATATAGTTTTAGATGAAAAGATAATACCTGTTGTGATTGTCAGTGTGCCTAGAACAAGTAAAGGTAAGTATCAGTTACAATTTATTGAGGATAGTCATTATATAGAAGTCACCGAAGCGCAAATTAAGTTTAATTTTCATTATGATCTTGCAGCTGCTGAAGCTATGCAAAAAAGCAGACGTGCTAAAAAATAGATTAAATTATGATTATTAATATAAAGATTTAAGAGAAGTATGGACTATGCCTACTTCTCTTTTTTTATTGAGGTAATATTCTTTAGGAGGAATACAATGTCTAATTTGGGTAATAAATTAATGAGTGGTTTTTATTCATTTGATGAAAAGGAAGGAGAATATTTAAGTAAATTGCTGGTGCAGGAAAAAGGAAAAGCAGCATATTTAGATCCAACTTGTGGAGAAGGCGAAATATTAATGCAGCTCAAGAAAGAAATAATAGGAGCATCAAAAAGTGCAATTAAACTATTTGGATGCGAGATAGATCTAGAACGTAGTAACAAAGCGAAAACTTTACTGGATCGTGTCCTCTATAGTTCAATTGAAAATTGTGTAATAGAAAACAACTACTTTTCGCTAGTTTTTTCTAATCCTCCATATGATAATACTATTAAAGGTATTGAGGATAGAAAATCAGAAAGAAAAGAGTTAATAGAATTAAGAAGAAGTACAAGATATGTAAGGCCAAACGGACTATTAATTTTTGTTATTCCAGGTTATAGATTTTCGGACAGGAAGATTTCCAAATATTTAAGTATGAATTTTAGAGATGCAAAGGTTTTAAAATTCAGTGCCGAAAATTATCAGAGGTTTAAACAATGCGTATTTATTGGTAGAAAAAGAGCTTCAGCTTCTAAGACATTAGACGAACATTTATATAATTCATTGCAGCAAATGAGTGATGAAAGCTTTATAGAAAATAAAGTCCCAACAATTAAGGAATATGTAAGTAATAATAAAAGGTGGTCAATTCCTACAGTAAGTAACAATGAACCACGAATATTTTATTCAAAAATCGATGATAAACAAGACTATTACGAAGCATTTCATAAGTCTACTGGATTTCAGCAATTACTAAATGGCCTAAAAAAACAAGAATCTGCATTTAAAGAAGATCCTATTTTACCAATAAGTGAAGGAATGTTAGCAATGATGATTACTACTGGTGGAGTCAATGGTATTTTGGGTGAAGGTGAAAGTTTACATCTTTTGCAAGGACAGGAGAATGTAGAACAAGTTACTGATGAAGAGGTCTTTTATCATGAAAAGGGGAGCAAAACGACTAAACATACTACAAGAACCAAAAGGACGGTATCAATAAAGGTTTTAACACCGGCTGGGGAAGTATTGAAGTTTATATAAGAACAAATGAATATCTTTTAATAAGTATAATATATTAGAAAGAACAGTAATAAAACTATTAAATAGTTTTATTACTGTTTTCCTATGATAGGTAAACATTCATTACGAATTATTCCTTCAACTTCCTTCACAAGCATGTACCTTCTGGATAAATCCATTTCTGGTAGAAATGACGTGGAGATTCTAATCGGAAAATCATATTTGTTTAAATGAGAAAGTTTCATACTAAATGTACTATCTGATTCACAATGCAAATGCTCATTCAAACGGGCATTAACATTTTTAGAAATACCTATGTATAATGGAATCCACTCATCACTCTCAAATTTATTTACATATGGCTTCAATCGATAGTGTTTATTAAAGCGCTTAATTATTATTTTAGGGTATTTCGTTTCTTTTCTTACTGTTTTGTCGGTCCAAATTTTATTTAGTTCCCCTAATAATATTTCTCTTGTTTCCCTACGTGTACTATTTAAATCTTTAGTAACGATTATATTTTTATAAAAATCTTTAAGATTAATTTCGAAGTAATATATCCCTACTCCATTTCCGATTTTATTCAATAATTTTTTTTTAGATTGAAGATCATCAGATAATTTAAATTCAATTTGATTGTTTGGAATTTGAAAATCAGCTAAAATTTTATCTTTTAAGTTATTACAAGTTTCATCTACTACAGCATCAAAAGCCTCTATAAGTTTTTTAATATTCATATTGCCCCCTAAAAATGTAACTTCTAAATAATATGAAGTTTATATTATTTATGCATACATAGCTTATGTTATATATTGCGTTATATCCTTATATAGATTCGGAATCAAAGAAAGTTAAAATATGTTCAAGTAAAAAGTGTATACAGATAAGAAAGAATTTAAAAAAGCAGGGAATAAAAAAGTAAGTTATGATTATTTCATAGCAAAGAAAGTTAGATATATTTCAGAAATAAAGTGTAAACAGGAAAGAAGGAATTTAAAAAAGCAAGGAATAAAAAAGTAGGTTATGATTATTCCATAGCAAGGTAAGTTTAAAAGCAAATAGAATTATAAAAGATATTATATAATTTTTATGTTCTAATATTAAATTAAT
Organism: Bacillus cereus group sp. BfR-BA-01349; assembly: GCF_022663795.1. Lineage (NCBI taxonomy): Bacteria > Bacillati > Bacillota > Bacilli > Caryophanales > Bacillaceae > Bacillus > Bacillus cereus group sp. BfR-BA-01349. The sequence goes on along the minus strand of NZ_JAKUGE010000009.1, from coordinate 1,028 downwards.
ATATTAAAGCGTTAAAACAATACTTTAATCAGATTAATAAATTAGATTATAAAAAATATACATATATCATCAATAAATCACTACATGAAGAAGAATAAATTAATCGGTTTATAATGAGAGGAGAAACATATTATGAAAAACATGAAAAAAGTAGCATTAGTAGGAGCAAGTGTCGCAGTAGCAGGTAGTTTAGTAGGGTGCAGTTGGTTTGGAGGAAATGACGAAAAAGTTAAGGATTCAGCAAAATCCAGTCATACACAGAAAAAAGATAACAAACAAGCCAAAAAAGATGATGTTAAAAAAGAAGAAAATAAAAATACAGATCCAATAGTAGTTAATGAAGAACAAAAACCAGAATCTCAAGTAATCGAAAATACAGATTCATTAACTGTTGCTGAACCAAAAGAAAATAATTCAATTTTAAAACACAATACAAAAAAGCACATTATAGTTGATAACTCTAAATTTACAGCTTCAATTGATTCTAATCTTGTAGGTTCTTCATATAAACGTGAAAATTTAAATGAAGGAAGACAATACAAATTTAATCCAAATTATAATAAAGATACTAAAGTAAAAACAGTATCTACCGTGTCACCATCTAAGAAAGAAAGTGTTATTAGCCTTACAAGAAATAACAGTGAAATAGGTCAATTTGGGGAATGGAAGCCTGTAAAACTATCTAAACCAGTAAGCCATAAAGTAGAAGGAAATAGTGCTAATGTTAATAAGTTAGTGGATTTGGGTAATAAAGGAGATAAGAACACACCATCAATCCCAGTTGATAAAATTGGTAATAATGGATCTAGTTATATCAAAGATAATGGAACCATTGGAACAGGTGGAAATAAACCAGAAACAAAGCCAGAGACGAAGCCGGAGACAAAACCAGAAACAAACCCAGTAGAAATGCCATAAACAACACCAGATACAAAGCCAGAAACAAAGCCAGAGACGAAGCCAGAGACAAACCCAGAAACAAAACCAGTAGAAAAGCCAGAAACAAAACCAGAGACAAAGCCAGAAAC
>NZ_JAKUGE010000008.1:0-110176 GCF_022663795.1 Bacillus cereus group sp. BfR-BA-01349 | reverse complement strand
CATAAAAAAATCCCCTCCAGATAAAACAGTATTGAGTCCATCATATCAGATGGACTCTTTTTTTACTGTCTACCTATAGGGGATAATACCATTGTCCAAAAGGACAACCTCTCTTTTCTTATATCAATTAAAATTTGAACTCTTGTCCAACTTCAAAGCTATTTTCTAATACAAGAATACCTTTTTCTTGTGGAGCGTCTGGAAGCTCTAATTCACGTGCAGAGCAGATCATTCCAGAAGAAGGAACACCGCGAAGTTCTGCTGGTTTAATTAACATACCGCTTGGCATTACAGCACCAATTTTTGCAACGACAACTTTTTGTCCTGCATCAACGTTTGGTACACCACATACGATTTGTAGTGTTTCTGTACCGATTTCTACTTTACAGATGTTTAGCTTATCAGCATTTGGATGCTTTTCTTTTTCAGCTACATAGCCTACAACAAATTTTGGAGAAAGATCTGCTTCTACTGTTTCTTCAAAGCCATTCTTCGCTAAAATTTCGTTGATTTTCTCTACAAGCTCTTTCGTTAATGTAAGGTTGCCTGTTTCTTTTACTTCTAAGTAAGAAGATGCATTAAAGATGTTGAATCCTGCTGTCTCGTTGCTTTCACGATCGTATACGCGTGCAACATCTCCTTTGCGATCAAAAGTACGGTTCTCTAAAGTAATATCTTGTAAGGCAACAATTAAAGTGTCACCAATTCCTTCAAGGTTGTAAAAAACGTTCACTTCGTTCATCCTTTCTCTTTTCCATCTGTCTTCTTCCGATTTTTCGCTAAAATAAAGATTGGTTCAAATTCTCCATCTTCATATACGAATGAAAGTGATGTAATCGGAACATGCCCTTCGGCAAAAAATTTCATTGTCATTTGTGCAATAATATCATAACCGATTTCGTTGACGATATCAGCAATAATTAATACATCTTGGTGAGGAACAGCAACAACCATGTCACCAGAAATCTTTTCACGCATCGATTGTAGTAACGATTCGTTTAAAATACGAGTCGCGTCATACCCATCATTTGTGTTTAAAAAGTAGAATGTATTACCCGCTACTGTGTCTTGTTTAAATTCATAACCTAATGAGCGTGCGTTGAATAATGCCATTTCACGCACTTGCTGTTCTGTAAGTTCTAATTTTTTTAATAGACGCTCGTCAATTAGTCGATACGTTTTATTCGAATCTAACGCATAGTAAATACGTGTTTCCGCCGTATGATCCGTCATAATAAACGGATTTCCTTCTTCTGCTTGTTTCGGGAAAGAAGTAGAGCGAATAACAGGTAAAATTTTCGCTCCGCTATTTTCTTCTTTATGCATCGCAATTAGCGCTTCTTGTACGTAATAAGCAACTTCTTCAATTGCCTTTTCTTTGTTCACTTCCCATTTTGCCACAACTCCTGGAAGCGATACGTTAATACCTTTTTTGGAGTCTTTTTGTTCAATACGTAAAACTTCTTTCTCACTATCATACTGAAAGTCCCATTCTGGGCGAGATAATTTCTTTATTAACTCATCTTTCATCTTTTTACTTGTCATCTTCATCTCTTTTTCCTCCCTTCCAAAAAAATAACCTCCCCCGCGAAGGTAGAGGTTGTTTTACAATTCAATTGGCAAATTGCCTTATTTTAAACCTTCAATGAACTCTTCGATTTGTTCTTGTGTTTTACGATCTTTGTTTACATAGCGACCAGTTTCTTCACCTTTATTGTACGCTACAAAGCTCGGAATGCCAAATACGTCTAATTTTACACATAAATCAATAAACTCATCGCGATCTACATAGTAAAATGAGAAATCACTATATTTCTCTTCTACTTCTGGCATAAATGGGTCTACAAAGCGGCAGTCTGGGCACCATTCTGCTGAGAACATAAAGACTACATTCTCTTCATTTTTTAACTGTTGGAATTGCTCCATGCTTTCTAATGACTTCATCTATATTTCCTCCTCTAACGGGTGCATTTTTCATGTTATAATCTTTCTTTTATACTACCATACATCGCGCACGGTGCAAGGTTTATGCTTGCTTTTTGTCATACTTATATTGCCCAACTAACAACTTAACAACGTGTACAAATAATTCCGTACGATCGACATAATCCTCTGTAAAAATACCGATCGCACCTTCGTGACTACGAATATCTTTTCGCTGCACAAACTCTTCCATCACTTCGCTTAATTCCTTACCATCTTCAAGAGGTGCTAAAAAATCGTCTGGTAACGTAATACGCGCTCCTCCGGCCACAAATACTTTCCCATCACTTGTTGCTAGCGCGCCCCAGTTACACATAAATAAACCGTGCTCCGTTTTCATTACGCCACCTTCTAGCCCAATACCAATTGGAGCTTCTCCGTCCTCTAGCGCTCGCTTCGCTCTATTAATCGCTCCTTGCATCGTCTCTTCATCTGAGAAAGGCTGAGCTGATACTCCTGACGGAACAGAAAGAGATGTAATTTCAGCATCTTTCCAAACCTTCTCCACAGCCCCAACCTTCGTTTTATTCTTTGATCCAACTACTACTTTCATTTCGTTCACCTCTATAAAAATTCTTCATTCTATTCTAATATCCGCTTCGGCACGAATTAAGTACCAACCACTATCACATACCACCAGGGAATCCCTTCTACCTATAAAAGAAGGTGGCTTTCCACAATATTACTGGTCCTAGACACAAAAACAGGCTTCCTCTTTCTTCCTACGCGCGGTCTTCACACATCATTCGAGCACCCATTAGGCACTAACCGCCACCACTCATCGCTGGGTCATCTATTCAACCTAAAAAAAGAAGGGTTTTTCGCCCTTCTTCTCTACGCGTTATTCTTAATTGTCTCTAACGTCGTTTTATCTGTTGTTCTTACAAGCTTCGTAATTAATTCTTTCGCCGCTGCATAATCATCAACATGTAAAATTGAAGCATGTGTATGAACGTAGCGTGCACAAACACCAATTACTGCTGATGGGATACCAGAGTTACTTGTATGTACACGGCCCGCATCTGTACCACCTTTTGAAATAAAGTATTGGTACGGAATATTGTTTGTTTCTGCTGTATCTAAAATGAATTCGCGCATTCCTCTATGTGTTACCATCGTGCGATCATAAATACGAAGAAGAGCACCTTTTCCTAATTGACCGAACTGCGTTTTGTCACCAGATGCATCGTTTGCTGGACTTGCATCAAGCGCATAAAAAATGTCTGGTTGAATCATATTTGCAGCTGTTTGCGCTCCGCGGAGACCTACTTCTTCTTGTACAGTAGCACCAGAATATAATGTATTTGGTAATGTTTCATCTTTTAATTCTTTTAACAATTCGATTGCAAGACCACATCCGTAACGGTTGTCCCAAGCTTTCGCCATAATTTTCTTCTCATTTGCCATCGGTGTGAATGGGCAAATCGGCACGATTTGTTGTCCTGGTTTTACACCAATTTCAATCGCATCTTCATAACTATCTGCACCTATATCAATTAACATATTTTTTATATCCATCGGTTTTGCACGTTGCGCGTCACTTAATAAATGAGGAGGAATAGAACCAACAACCCCAATAACAGGACCATTCTTCGTCATAACTTGTACACGCTGTGCTAATAAAACTTGACTCCACCATCCGCCTAACGTTTGAAAACGAAGCATTCCGTTTTTCGTAATTTGCGTAATCATGAAACCTACTTCATCCATATGACCTGCTACAAGAACACGCGGGCCAGTTTCGTCCCCTTTTTTCAGACCAAATACGCTACCTAAACCGTCTTGTACAATTTCATCCGCATATTTGCTTAATTCTTGTTTCATAAAACGGCGTACATCATGTTCAAAACCTGATGCACCTTGTAATTCTGTTAACGTACGAAATAATTGTAATGTCTCTTTATTCACGAAGTCCCCTTCTTTCAAACCTTAGTAGAATACCTCTTTTATTGTAACGAAATTTTCGAAATGTTTCTAGTTTCTTCTTTTTTGGCTGTATTTGCTTTATAATTATTATCGGTACACTATTTTTATTTTATAGAATTGAGGTGAATATATGAGCTGGAAAGGTTTAGTAGCAGGTCTTGGCGTTGGGTTCGCAGCTGGTTATCTCGTTGCAAACAAAGTACAAGAACAATCCCATATTTCTTCAGAAAAAGCATTGAAAATGGTGAAACAAGCATTAAGTCATAAAGGTGAAATTACTGGCTCTTGGGTACATATGGTTCCAGAGACATTTGAAAAATATGATGTCGCATATGAAGTTTATCGCGGCGGTCTTACAACAATGTTAAATGATATACAAGAACGATTTGAATTTTTAGTTGATGCTAAAACAGGTACTGTTTTAGAGGTTATAGCAGCATAAAAAGGAGGGTTCCCATTAGGTGAACCTCTTATTTTTTTTGAAATTGCGGGTATTGATTAAAATTATATCAGCGCAACTCAATTTATATCAGCGTTTGTTTAAATATATCGACTTACCGACAAAACCCGACAATAAAAAAGAGGCTGCTCCAATAAATATGATGGAACAACCTCCTATTTTTATGCTTCTATACTCGTTTTCCGTTCTACTTTTTCTACGATATGCCCTTCCTCATTCCACTTCACAGCGCGATAATATGCGTCATGGTAAAACGTAAACCATGCCTCTTTTTCAGCACCATACTTCATCCACTTTTGTTTATTTTCAATCGAGGTCATCGGATAATCGTCGTATGCCATTACCCATAATACATTTTGATGTGCGTGCGTCGGTAATAGGTCTGCTAAATGAAGCATCGTTTCCCCATGGCTTTCTAAAGCAATAACTGCATGTCCATCACTATGACCACCTGTATGCACCATTTTTATTTCATCTGTAATTTCTATTTCTTGCTGGAACGTAACAACTTGATCTACAATCGGCTCCCAATTTTCCTTCCAATATGTATTACGGGATCTAATATTTGGGTTCCTCATTTCATTCCATTCTGTTTCACTTACGTAAACTTTCGCATTTGGAAACGCAGGTACAAGGTGATCACCTTCCCATTTTGTTAAACCAGATGCATGATCAAAATGAAGGTGCGTCATTAAAACATAGTGAATATCTTCTGGCTTTAATCCTAGTTTTTCTAATGATTCATAAACCGATGATTCTTCTGTTACACCTTGATTCCGCTTCATCTTCTCATTCAATTTACCGTTTCCTATTCCGGAATCAATGAGCATATTTCCGTCTTTCGTTTGCAAAAGTAACGGATCTGTTCGTAAATAAATATGATTTGTATCATTATGTTTATACTTACGTGACCAAAGTACTTTCGGCACAACACCAAACATCGCTCCCCCGTCTAAATGTGTATTCCCGCCTTTTAACCACGTTACTTTTATATCTCCAATTTGTAACTGTTCCATTACACATCCCCCTTTCAATTAATCTTAACATAAAATTCTGATTATTTTAGATGTAAAAAAAACTATGCATTACTGCATAGGCTCTGTACGATATTTTGCTTCAACTCGGTAAATACGATGACCTTTACTAGAGAATTTCTCTTCGTATTCAGTCATGATGTTACCTTCAAAGTCGCTGTTATGAAGATCTAAGCTTAAGTACGTTAGTAACATACCATACTCAGCCATACTCATAAGAGAATATTCAAATAGACCTTGGTTATCTGTTTTGAAATGAATTTCTCCGCCTTCTACTAACACTTCTTCGTAATTACGTAAAAATGTTTTATACGTTAAACGACGCTTCGTATGACGTTTCTTTGGCCATGGATCTGAGAAGTTTAAATAAACGCGATCAATTTCACCTTTTGCAAAGAAAACTGTTAAATCTTCAGCATCTTTATTAATTAACTTTAAGTTTGGTAATTCTTCTTCAATTAATTTATCAAGTGCATCTACAACAACACTTGTGAATTTTTCAATTCCAATATAATTAATATGTGGATTCGCTTTTGCCATATCATACATGAAGCGGCCACGACCTGTACCTACTTCAATATGAATTGGTTGTTCGTTTCCAAATACTTCTTTCCAGCTACCAGCGCGCTCCTCTGGGTTTCCGATTACGATATGTGAATATTCATTAATTCGATCCATTGCATACGGTTTATGTCTTAAACGCATAGATGTTTCCCTCTCTTTACATAGCTATTTTAAAGGAATAATTCCTTCTCTCTGTTTTTAATCAATCTACCAAACAAAAAACCAAGTACGTACGAGCACTCGGTCCGTTTCTTTCAAGTATAAGATGTACCATTTTGATAAAAACTACATACAGCATTAAACATTCCATGACGAAACAGCTTTTTCTCTTACATTTGAAGAGAAAAACAATCGAAAGGATGATCCGTTCATGCCAATTAATCAACAACATCAATTAGAAGTGCTGAAAGATATTTTAGTCAACCACCAAAGTGATTGCTGCGGGACAGTTTCAGAATGCGAGCAATTAGAGCGCCTCATTCAATCGTTACTCGCAAACGATAATATAAGTAGTGACGCTAAAACAATGCTAAACGATGTATATTCTTATAGTCAATCGGGTAAATCTTCCTCTAATTTGGACAACCATATTTCCAATAATCAAGAACAACTTACTCAGTGGATTGCTGGAATGGACAATTTTTCTTAAGTATTATTCTGAAGCAAGTAGTTGCTGTAAATATTGATGCCAATATTCAGCTTCTGCTTGCTGTTTTTTTGTTGTATGCCATTGAATAGACAAAATCGTTTGTGCTATCACATACCATCTCATACGCCTAAGCAGCGATTCATCCATTTCAATATCATAATAACCGAGCCACTCACTCCAATCCTGGCGCGGAATGTACCAATATAATAACATACCGAGGTCTAGAGCTGGGTCAGCAATTACAGCTCCATCCCAATCAATTAAAAACAATTCATCTTCATCCGACAATAGCCAGTTGTTATGGTTTACATCACAATGGCATACAACGAATTCATTGTATTCAATAGCTTTTAATGAATCCATTAAATATTGAAGGCCTTGCTGAATTGTTTCATCATCCCTTATATCTCCTCTTAAAACGAGTTGCAGTTGTTGTAATAACTCTTGTGCGTGAAGCGGCTGCTTCCCAAGTCTTTGAATCATCTGTACAAGCGCTTTAGAGGAGTGTATTTTCTTCAAAAGTTTCGCAACACGTTCTAGTTTCATATCCTCTGGCTCTAGCTTCTGTCCCGGAAGCCATTTTTGAGCAGAAATTACATCACCATTCGTTACCCTTCTTGTCCAAAGTAATTTTGGAACAATTCCTTCTGCTGACAATACCGCTAAAAAGGGCGATGTATTCCGCTTTAAAAATAACTTCTGTTGTCCGTTTTGCGCAATATATGCATCGCCCGTTACTCCACCAGCCGGTACAAGACTCCACTCTTTTCCTAATAATTGTTCCAACCATTCCATATTCATTACCCGTTAACAAATCCTTATCTTTTATAGTTATGAAAAGAAAAACCGCAACATTTCTACACATGTTGTGGATTCATATATTTTACTGTAAATGAAAAGAAAAATTAGCCTAAGCCAAAAATCCTCTATTTTATTTTACAAAACCTGTCATAGAATGACAACTTATCAAAATCGTCACCTTTGTCAATTCTACATTTATTACATTCTCATCGTCAAGTAGCGATTTGTCACATTATCGTCAATATATACGTGCTAATTGGAGCGAGCCTAAGTTCCTTTCCTCTAAATGAAGAAATTGGCTCTATTTTCGCTTCGTTTTCGTTTACTAACACATGCCACGTTGCTTCTTTCGGAAGTTGCACAGTTTTAGCTTCTAAACCGCTATTAAATAAGACGATAATCTCTTTCCACGGCCCAAACGATTCTGCATGCTCTAGGTGATATGCAAGTACTTCTGTAGATGTTTGTAAAAAAGTCATATGTTTTTTTATAAGGTCTGCATTTTGTAATCGGAATGCCCCATGCTCTTTACGAATCGCAATTAAACCTTTTATATAGTTAACGGTTTCTATCTCTTTCTCTTTTTGATCCCAATCTAATTGATTGATCTCATCATTTGCATTATAACTATTTTCATTTCCTTTCTTCGTACGATAAAACTCTTGCCCTGCGTGTAAGAAAGGAATGCCTTGTGAAAGAATAACCATTGCGCTCGCTAATAGGTGTCGTTTTTTCAAAATCGTTTCTGATTCTTCATTACTGCGCACTAGTTTATCCCACATCGTCATATTATCATGACATTCTACATAGTTAATGCTTTGCGCCGGCTCTAAAAACAGCCCTGTTTCTTTCATACTTAAAAGACTTCCTGCTGCAATATACTGCAAATGATTACAGTCTACATGCCCACCAAATGCAAAACCACGCTTATTTATATGAAATGTACTCCCTTTTATCCCATCACGAAATTGATCATTAAACTGTGCGATATGTGGCATTTTCTTCGCATTATTTAACGTTGCTTTTTCCTCAAGAGGAAGCGGTGTTTGTAAATCCCACCCTTCTCCTAATAACAAAGCATCTCGTTTTATGTTTCGCACTTCTTTCTCTATCATATTCATTGTATCAATATCTAAAATTCCCATTAAGTCGAATCGGAATCCATCGACATTGTATTCAGTAAGCCAATATAAAATAGACTCTACAATGAATTTCCTCATCATTTTCCGTTCAGACGCTATATCATTTCCGACTCCCGTCCCATTAGAAGGCATACCATCTTCACCATGACGAAAATAATATCCTGGAACAAGCTTCTCAAATGATGATAGCTCTCTTTCATAAACATGATTATATACAACATCTATAATCACCCTAATACCTTGTTCATGAAATGTTTCAATTAGTTGTTTGCACTCAACTATCCTGTTATACGGATCAGAGGGGTTTGTAGCATAATATCCTGTTGGTGCATTGTAATATAATGGATTGTACCCCCAATTATAGGCAGAAGAAGGATTCGCCTCATCCACACCACCGAAACAATATAAAGGCAATAATTCAACATGCGTAACGCCTAAATCTTTTATATGAGACAAACCTGTCAATGTCCCATTTCGTCCTGTTGTTCCTTCTTCCATTAGCCCTTTATACATCCCTTTTTTACTCACTCCACTGTTCGGATGAATAGTAGCATCACGAATATGCAATTCATACAATATGGCATCTGTCATTGCTTGTAATGGTGGTAATTGCTCTCGTTTCGTTACAGTCGTCTTTTCTAAATCGATAACAATGCCATACTTTCCATTTACAGTCACTGACTTTGCGTAAGGATCCACCGCTTCGTTCCATATTAAATTAATACAAACAAGAAATGTATAGCGTGCTCCGTCTAAATCACCTTGTAATGTTTGAATCCAAACTCCGTTTTCTCCCCTGTACATTTCATGATCGGTATATTCTTTATCGCTCTTATAAATTCTTACTTTCGCAAGCCTTGCAGTTGGGGCCCATACTTTAAATGTCGTTTCTTGTTTTTGATACACAGCACCTAAATCTGTACCTTCGTAATAATACTTTTCATCGAAAATTTTTGTTCGAATAACAGCACCTATTTGTAAATCAGTTTCTTCATTCCGTTCATCTCGTACTGTATAATACTTCCCCACATCTAGCGGCTCTTCTATAAAGCACTCATACTTTGTTGCATCTGGAAGCGCAATAGTATGAGCAATCGGTAAATCTTTCACATTACTTCCTTCTTGCAAACGAAATGTCCGACTTGTTCCATACGCATGTGGGAGCAAAATTGTAATTTTATTCATTTCATCTAAATAGGCATCAAATGGACGTTTTACTTTCAACATAAAAAAATCACCATCATTCTCAAAGTTAAAATAAAGTGAAACTTTAATGAGCGAGAAAATTTTTCCATCCTCACTTATTATTAGCCTTCACCAATTAGGCGAGATAAAATGAGCTGCAAATGATAAGGCTTTTCTTATCAACAAGACTCTATACAGTAACTCCATTCTTCTCTATAGTATATTCACCTGCATAAAAAACGTTTTCAACATTCTATTTTTGTAATTTTATTTCAGCAATCGATTTATACTTCGGGGTTTCTTTCACGTGGGATTCGTATAAAGTAATTGTATCTGCTTGAAATGATATTTCAGGCACTTCTTTTATACTTTCTAAACGAAACTTTTCTTCTCCTATCCATTTACGAGCAACGGTAATATGCGGGTGATACGGGCGTGTTTCTAGAGAAAATCCATTTTCTTCACAAATGGCATGTACTTGCTTTTGCAACTGAAACAAATGGTGATTCTCACTTACCTTCGCCCAAAAAATACGAGGCTGATCTTCCCTACCAAACGTTGAAAAACCTTGTAACGTGAAGGATAGTTCTTTTGTTTCTGCAATTGTTTGTAATCCATTCTTTATTCCCTCTAACTGTTCCTCCGTTGCACTCCCTAAAAATGAAAGGGTAATATGATAGTCTTCTTTATGTACCCATGAACGAAATTGTAATTCCTCTTGCATGTCCTCTTTATAGTTAGACAGCATTTCTTTTATATGATTCGGTAACGTAATTGCGACAAAATAATGCAGTTCCATGTACATCTTCTCCTTCTTTCTATTGTTGCTTTTCTTTCTTATCTCATTCAGGTAAAAAGAAGCCGCTCTCCAAAATAGAGAGCGGACATTATTTATATATCCATTACTTCGCTAATTCATGAATTGCTTGCGCGTAAATTGCTGTTGCTTTTAATAAGTCTTCAATTTCGATATACTCATCTTTTTGATGCGCAAGTTCTTCTTTTCCAGGGAATAGCGGGCCAAATGCCACACCAGCTTTTAATGAACGAGCATAAGTACCGCCGCCGATTGCTAATAGTTCTGCTTTTTCACCTGTTTGTTCTTCATACACACGTTGTAACGTACGGATTAATACGTGATCTTTATCGACGTGATGTGGGCGAGAATTAGAATAGTCAGCCACTTCAAAACCATGCGCACCAACATATTCTTTCAACTTCACAATTGTTTCTTCAAAGTTAGTTGTAACTGGGTAACGTACGTTTAGCCCTAAGTTACCACCGTTTTCTTTCGTATAAGAAATGCGACCGACATTCACTGTTAACGGACCGCTAATTTCATCTTTATAAGCAATAGTAGCTTTTTCACCAAAAATATCACCAGTAAATGTTTCTGTTGTAAATGTCGCAAATGCAGTTGCTTTTCCATCAAGTGAAACTGTAGTTAAGAAGTTTGCTAATAATAAACCTGCATTTTCTCCTTTTTCAGGAGTAGATCCGTGCGCTGAAATTCCTTCTATTTGCACCGTCACTGCATTTCCTTCTATAGTCGATTTCCCTATTTTTTTAGCAGTTTGTAAATACTCTTCATATGCTACTGTAAGTGCATTTACATCTTCTCCTGTAATAACCGCTTCTGCAAAATCAGGAACCATATTTAAACGGCGCCCTGAATCAAATGAAACAAGTTCATATGTACCTTTTTTCTCTTCACTACCATTTTGCACAACTTGTATATCAGAAATTCCTTTTTCTGCATTAATAATTGGAAAATCCGCGTCTGGCGCAAAACCGATTGTTGGCATTTCTTCGTTTTTAAAGTAGTGATCTACACATTTCCAATTGCTTTCCTCATCTGTTCCTATAATCATACGAACACGTTTGGAAAGAGGTAAGCCTAATTCCTTCACAATTTTCATCGCATAATATGCTGCCATCGTTGGGCCTTTATCGTCAATTGCACCACGTGCAAAAATCTTTCCGTCGCGAATATCTGCACTATATGCAGGAGTCGTCCAGCCATCGCCTTCTGGTACAACGTCAACGTGACAAAGAATGCCTACTAACTCTTCTCCTTGCCCCATTTCAAGATGACCTGCATATCCTTCTAAATTTTTAGAAGTAAAACCTTCAGTTTCTCCTTTATGTAACATGAAAGATAAAGCTTTTTCTACACCTTCACCGAATGGTGCGCCCTCTTTCGCCAATTCTTCTTCCCATACACTTTTAATTTGTAAAAATTGTTGTGTATCACGAATTAAATCATCTTTTCGTTTCGCAACTTCTTCTGTCCAATTAATTGCTGACATCACGCATCCATCCTTCACTATATTGTTTCTTTCATCATAACAAACCGAAATCTCTTATGCCATACACGAAAACTAAATACCGAACAATTGTAATATTTCAGATATTTCTCATTAGTTTTTCTTTTATTTTTTCAAAAAAATTTGCAGGAATTTGGCGGTTTACGTAGAATTTTATGTGTTAGTTGACTGACCATATATACAATGTCAACTACCAATATTTTTCTATATGAATATTTGTTAAATTTCTGTAAAATTTAAGTAGATTAAAGCATGAATTTTATCATGTAGAGTACAATGGTAGTAACGACCTTCTTTCCTGAATGGGGTCAAAAAAACTAGTAGAGGAGTGGTTTTCTCTTGAAACCTACAACTACTCGTATGCTAACACGCATTAAATCAATTTATATGTACATCAATGAAAACGGAACGGTAACGACGAAAGACCTTGTAGATGCGTTCGGGATCACACCGCGAACGATACAACGTGATCTAAATGTGTTGCAGTTTAATGAACTCGTGTATAGCCCTTGCCGCGGTAAGTGGACAACAACAGGAAAGAAAGTGAGAATGACCTCATAATGAAAAATAATTGTATGTAAATAAATACATACCCCTTTCTAATAATTAGAAAGGGGTCTTTTGCGCCTATAAAGGTACTACTTTTCAGTATCTACTTGATATGTTTTTAACATTTCTACTTCTTCATCTGTTAGCTCTCGGTATTGTCCAAGTTCTAGTTCTTCATCTAATACTAACGGACCCATCTCTGTTCTCTTTAGGTAGACTACTTTTTTCCCTACCGCTTCAAACATACGCTTCACTTGATGGAATTTCCCTTCCGTAATCACAAGCTCAATTTCAGAAATATCATCGCTTTTCAATATTGTAAGTGCACCTGGCTTTGTTTCATAGCCATCATCTAAAATAACACCTTTAGCAAACTCTTTTACATCCTCTTCTGTTACTACTCCTGCAACGTGTGCATAATATTTTTTCGGCACATGCTTTTTCGGAGATAATAATTGATGTGATAGCTTCCCATCATTTGTTATCAATAAGAAACCTTCCGTATCGATATCAAGTCGTCCAACTGGGAACGGATCAAAGATTGCATCTTCTAATTCTAATAAATCTATTACTGTTTCATGATTATCATCTTCCGTCGCTGAAATAACACCTTGTGGTTTATGCATCATTAAGTAAACAAATTCTTTGTATTCCACAACTTCACCGTGAATCATAACTTCTTGCTCTTCTACATTTACATGAACTTTCGCATCTTTTACTGGCGTTCCATCAATTTTCACAACGCCATCTTTCAATAATTTCTTTACTTCTTTTCTACTTCCATATCCCATATTTGCTAATAATTTATCTAATCTCACGTTTTTCACCTTCTTTATTTATCATAGAAAAGGGGACGTAATTACGCCCCTCTTGATTTCAACTTTATTTTAAATCTACTACCAAGTTTACGTTGAATTTTATCTAATGCTTCTCCGCCAAATACTCTTTCAAGTACTCCTGTGCGAATTGCTAACAATCCGTAAACAAGACCGCCAATACCTGCACAAATCGCAACTGTTATAAGAGCACCCATACGGCCATCAGGCGAAATCATGAAGGATAGAAGCCATTGTGATAGTTTTACAGCAACGACCATTATAAGTGTTAGTACTGCAATTTGGAATGTTCTTTTATATACAACACCGAATGAATAGTGTGCGTATTTTTTAATTTGTTGATTTGTGTACCAAACAGAAGCTAAGAAACCAACTGCTGTTGCTAGAATTGCTCCTACTGTACCGAAATAACGAATAAAGATTACGTTACATACAAATTTCAAAATAACGCCCATTATAAGCGCAATAATCGCATGCTTCTGCTGGTTAATACCTTGCAGGATTGCCGCTGTTACTGTAAATAAAGCGAATAACAACGCAACTGGTGCATACCACATTAACACTTGTCCACCTAGTGGATCTGAATCGTAAAACGCAGTATAAATTGGATATGCCAGTGAAGAAATACCGACAACTGCTGGCAATGTTAAAAACATATTCGCCTGGAATGTTTGTGTAATTTGTAATTTCAAATAACGGTATTGTTTTTCAGTAAATGATTTTGTAATTGCTGGTACAAGCGTTAAACTAAACGCTGTTGCAAGTGATACAGGAATCATAATTAACTTATGCGTCCACATTGTGAAAATACCGAGAGCTCGCTCTGCGATATCACCTTGACCAATCGCCTGCATAATTGAGTTAAATGTCAATGTATCAATTTGTTGATATAAAGGAATTGTTAACCCAATTACAACGTAAGGAATCGCATATGCAAATAACTCTTTAAACAATTGAACGGTGCTTACTGTTGATTCTGGTACAGTTTGTTCAATTAAATATTGATCCAAATATTTTTTACGTTTTAACCAGTACCAAATTAACACACCGAGTGCTCCAACCGCTGAAACGAGCGCAGCAAATGTCGCTACTCCAACTGCTGTTGCAACTGTACCGCCAAGTACTTTAATAACGATAAAACTACCTGCTAATAAAAAGACGATACGAATAATTTGTTCAATAATTTGTGAAACGGTAGTTGGTCCCATAGACTGGTGACCTTGGAAATAACCACGAATTAAACTCGCTGCTGGTACAACAATAAGTGCGAAACTTACAAGACGAATAATCGTCGTAACTTCTCCTACATTATTGTGTATACTTTGTTTACCAAGCATCGCTTCTGCAAACAATGGCGCCGTCATGTACAGTACTAGGAACGAAAGAACTCCTGTTACTATCATCATAACCATTCCCGAGCGGAACATTCTCCGGCTCGTTTTATAATCGCCAAGCGCATTATATTTGGAAACAAATTTTGAAACAGCAAGTGGCACACCTGCCGTTGCGATACTTAAAAAGATCGTATATGGAATGTATCCATATGTATAGAGCGTTCCGCCTTCTGTTCCTACTAATGCATGAAACGGAAAGACGTAAATCATGCCTAAGAACTTTACTAAAAATGTCCCTAGCGTAACAATAAGCGTTCCGCGCAGAAATTTCGAATCGGACATACAAAAATCCTCCTACATCTACATAAAGTGAAACTATAATTAGTTGGAGACTTCTCTCCTACTCCTTATTAGTTGAACCATTCGAGCATTTACAGGCTAACAGACTCCCTATTTACTTCTCCTAAATCTTGAGGTTTTAGTCTTATCGCCTACAAATGGCAGGATAGTGCTGAACTCTAACTTTTGTATTGTACCACAATTCTCTCATTAAGCAGTACTTCACTCTATTTTTCTTTTAAGGGAAAACATGCTATTCTTTTAAGCAGGAAATGTAGAAAATGAGGTCGATATATTATGCATTATGATGTTATTGTCATCGGCGGCGGTCCTTCTGGGCTAATGGCTGCAATTGGTGCTGCAGAAGAAGGCGCAAATGTCTTACTTCTTGATAAAGGAAATAAACTTGGGCGTAAACTTGCAATTTCTGGTGGTGGACGCTGTAACGTAACAAACCGTCTACCACTTGATGAAATTGTTAAACATATACCAGGAAACGGTCGCTTCTTATACAGCGCTTTTTCTATTTTTAATAATGAAGATATTATTACATTCTTCGAAAATCTCGGTGTTAAATTGAAAGAAGAAGACCACGGTCGCATGTTCCCTGTGTCAAACAAAGCACAATCTGTTGTAGACGCACTTTTAACACGATTAAAAGACTTAGGTGTAAAAATTCGTACAAATACACCTGTTGAAACGATTGAATATGAAAATGGTCAAACGAAAGCAGTTATACTGCAAACAGGCGAAGTGTTAGAAACAAATCACGTCGTTATCGCTGTTGGCGGAAAATCAGTTCCTCAAACCGGATCTACTGGAGACGGATATGCTTGGGCTGAAAAAGCGGGTCATACAATTACAGAATTATTCCCAACAGAAGTACCTATCCTTTCAAACGAGCCGTTTATACGTGACCGCTCATTACAAGGTCTTGCTTTACGTGATATAAACTTAAGCGTATTAAACCCGAAAGGAAAAGTTATCATTTCTCACAAAATGGACATGCTCTTCACTCATTTTGGCCTATCTGGTCCTGCTGCTCTTCGCTGTAGTCAATTCGTCGTGAAAGCACTGAAAAAGTTTAAAACGAATACAATACAAATGAGTATTGATGCATTGCCAGAGGAAAATAGTGAGCAACTATTCCAGCGCATGCTGAAACAAATGAAAGAAGATCCAAAAAAAGGAATTAAAAACGTTTTAAAAGGTTATGTCCCTGAACGTTACTTCCTATTCTTATTAGAAAAAAATGAAATTGACGGTAGCGAACAAGCTGGACAAGTTTCTCACGAAAAGATTCGTGCACTTGTGAAAGACTTTAAAGAGTTTACTGTGAATGTAAATGGTACGCAGTCAATTGAAAAAGCATTCGTTACTGGCGGCGGTGTATCCGTGAAAGAAATTAACCCGAAAGAAATGTCTTCTAAATTTACGAACGGCTTATATTTCTGCGGAGAAGTTCTTGATATTCATGGTTATACTGGTGGCTATAATATTACATCAGCCCTTGTTACTGGTAGAATTGCCGGAACGACAGCTGGAGAAAACGCGAAAATGCAGTATTAAAAAAAGAAACAGGGATTCCTGTTTCTTTTTTTATAGGTACATGAAATTATATGAGCGATTCCACAACTTATATCAGCGATTTCCCAAATATACCGACTCGCCGACAAGAAGCGACAAATATCTGCTCCATGTAACTTTCCATTGCTTTTTTGTTGCTTTATTTACCTTAGTACCTTTATATTTTATATTGTTGAATATTTAAAAAAGGGTAAGGGGAAAACAAATGAGAAAAAAAGTCATGATGTCTTTAATGTTAATGACGTTTCTTTCTGCGGTAGAAGAAACGATTGTTAGTACAGCAATCCCTCGTATAACGAGTGATTTGTCAGGCGTCGAACTTGTTAGTTGGGTATATGCAATTTATATGCTTGCAACAGCTGTTTCGACTCCAATATACGGAAAGCTCGCTGATTTATTTGGCCGTAAAAAAGTTTTACTGATCGGAGCTACAATCTTTTTAGTCGGTTCTGCACTTTGCGGAGTCGTTACATCGATGGAACAATTAATCTTCTTCCGCGCGCTTCAAGGTATCGGTGCTGGTGCTGTTATGCCAATCACAATGACGATTATTGGAGACTTATATAGCGAAGCGAAAGACCGCGCGAAAGCACAAGGTTGGATGAGTGCCGTTTGGGGTGTATCCGGTGTTATCGGACCGTTAGTAGGTGGATTTTTAGTTGATTCTCTTTCTTGGCGTTATATTTTCTTCCTAAACGTTCCATTCGGAATTATCGCTTGCTTAATGATTGCAATTTACTACAAAGAATCTATTAAACCTGCTAAGCATCATATCGATTATCTTGGTGCAACAGTCTTCTCATTAAGTACAATCGCTCTACTATATGCATTATTAACAGGTAGCAGTAAGCAAAACTGGGGAGACATGACAATTATCGGCCTATTAATCTTTGCCGCTATTTCATTTATTATTTTCTTATTCATCGAGAAAAAATCTCCAGAACCATTAATTCCGCTAGCACTTTTCTCTAACCGTACATTATCTACGATAAATATATTAACTCTTATTGCTGGCGCAATGATTATTAGTATTACAATGTACCTTCCAATTTGGAGCCAAGGTGTATTAGGGAAAAATGCTACAGAAGCTGGACTTATTTTAATGCCAATCCCTGTTATGTGGACATTTGGCGCTATTTTCTCTGGTAACTTAGTAGGCAAATTAAAAACGAAACAAATCATTTTACTTGGAGCTAGCATTTTATCAGTCGCTACGTTCTTATTATTTACACTATCAACAAATTCACCATCGTTCCTTATTTATGTAGCAGTCGGATTATTCGGCTTAGGAATGGGGCTTGTGACACCGATTTACATGGTAACAATTCAAGCAGCCGTACCAGCTCATACACGCGGAACAGCTGTTGGTTTAAACACATTTATTAATACATTCAGTCAAACGTTAGGTGCTGCAATCTTTGGAACAATCTTTAATACGATGATTCATGCACGCGGCATTAAAAACCTTGATCTTGTATCTAGTGGACACGGCGGGACTACAGCAAGTGTAGCCACTGAATCACAATCCGCATTAGCTGCAAGTGTACACGTTATTTATATGAGCACTTTCGTATTAGCAGTATGTACATTAATTATCGGTTGGCTTTTATTAAAGCCAGCTACACAAACAAGTGAGCAACAATAAAAAGGATGACCATTTTGGTCATCCTTTTTTTATTCTTCATTCTCCACAATATGTTTCAGCATGGATAATTTATTATCCCAAAAACGTTCATAATATGAGAGCCACTGTTGTAATTCTTCTAATGGTTCTGGATGCAAACGATATATCTTCTCTCTTCCGCTTTTTCTTCCACTTACTAAATTCGCTTCCGAAAGAATATGAAGGTGCTTTACAACCGCAGTACGACTCATCGGAAAATGATCCGTTATTTTGGAAATCGGTAACTCTTTGTCACTTAATAACCGTATTACTTCTCGGCGGGTTGGATCAGCAATTGCTTGAAATACATCATATTTCGCTGCTGACGAGGACACTTAGCCTTCGACAACCTTTTTCAGTTTTTCATTTACAATTGCTACCCAACCACCGCTCATTCTATCGCGAATAATAGAGCTCTTCGCATTTGCTTTCGGAAGAATTTCATCAGGATGTTTCCAGCCGCCGTGAATTAACGTAAATTCTGTTTTGTTATCTCCTAAGTCTTTCAAATTAAATGAAACAACCCAGCCATCTGTATCCCATGAGAAAGATAAATAGTTTGGCTCATCAATCTCTAACACTTTACATGGTGATGGCCCAAATGGTGATTGCACATGAAATTCATGTCCTACCTCTAATACAAAATCATTTGGCATAAACCATGACGCAATCCCTTCTGCAGTTGATACTACACTCCATACCTTTTGAATAGACGCGTTAAAAACGATTGTTTGTTTAATATCATTTAATGTATTTTGTTGTTCCATTTTCATTCTCCTTTACTCGGCGTTATAACATAACACCTTTTGGTTATACTTCGATAATATAACACCTTTCAGTTTCATGTCAACGCTAATTCTTTTACTGTTGAGAAATTCTCAACATTTTTTCAACAGGACAAACACCCTCTTAGCATTTCCTCATAATATACTCACAAAGGCAATACAAAATAAAAACTTCTCTCAACATGAAACTCCATCATTTATCTTGAGAGAAGCGCCTTACTTATATCATGCGTACTTCGTCTCTCCTCCTTCCCTCAAGGGACAATACGCGAGATATGACAAATCAGAAGGAATATGCCCACCATTTGAGTAGGTAGTTATTTCTCTTCTCCTCAACATTTCCTCAGGAGCGAAATGACTACCGACTCACTTTTTTCAAACAAAAATAAAAAGGGGATGAAAGCTATGTTCTATTGCATTAACTGCTCTGATATTCATCATGAAAAACATCCGAATGATAAAGTATTCAAAAACGGTTTTTATATTGATCCATTTTTAGGTGATCGTTATCACCTTGGTATGTGTAAAGATGCTCAAAATCATGCAACAGGGGAGCCTCTTTTAACGACAAAGAAATTAGGCACACCCCAATCTATTATGAACGTATTACCGACACATGTTGTCCCAACATAAAACATAAAAAAGAGCTGGGTGAGCCAGCTCTTTTTTATGCTTTATAAACGATCATTGCTGAAAAACAATAAATTTGGTTTTCATCGTCGTTAATGGAAACACCAACTTGATACTTAATATCTACAAAGTTGCTATCATCAATCTTTTTCAAAAACACATTCACAGCGTCTTCTAAGTCTTTTTCGTGACTTTCATCAAAAACTTTCACACGAATCATGTTAACACCATCCTAGATCGCAGCCCTCCGCCGCTTGATTATTGCCACGGTGCGTATCTATGATGCGATAAAACTTTCCATTCTCATATATATATCCGTCTTCTAACACATATTTTTTATCTTCAGTATAGACATAAAACTTACCTATCATAAATTTACTCGTATATAATTCCAAATAATTTGGTCTAAATTTAGCTACAACTTTATTTGTAATATCAATTTTTATTGTGCGCCCCACCTTCTCTCCCTCCTTTGCAAAGAACGGATTTAGGTATATTGTATTAGCGCTTTTACATTTTATGCTTAAAAATAAGTGGATATGCCTTCTTTCTCACATGTACTATTTTTCTAAAAAAATCACTATAAAGTGAAACTTTAATCAGCCCGACCCCCACCTAACTTCTTTGCTTTTTCTAAATTTTGAGATGGGGGTCTTATCGCCCGTTAATGCGGGATAAATATGTTCAAAAAAACATAAAAAAAAGCACTCCATATTATTGACTCGAATATAAACGTTATGTTATTATATAAAATTTGACATTTTTATATAAGTGTGCTATCATTAAAAGTGGTTACCACATATGGAGGTGGATGATTTGTTTCAAATTGGTGATAAAATCGTTTATCCAATGCACGGTGCAGGAATTATCGAAGCAATTGAAGAGAAAGAAATATTAGGTACTTCACGTCAATATTGTGTGATACGCATCATTAGTAAAGATATGCAAGTAATGCTTCCGATGGAACAATTAAAAAAATCAGGTATTCGTTATATCGTTGATCGAGGTACGTTAGATGATATACTTCTTGAATTTCAAAACGGGGAGTCAGACCCATCACTCTCATGGAAACAAAGATATACAATGAATATGGAAAAAATGAAAAATGGCAATTTACAAGATAGCGCAGAAGTGGTTCGGGATTTACTTCGCCGTAATAAAGAGAGAACATTAAATGCGAGCGAAAAACAAATGCTAGATAATGCACGAAAAATGATGATCAGCGAAGTCGCGCTCGTACAAAATGTTACTGAACATCAAGCAACAGAATTTCTTCAAGATACAATTAATCATTAATTTTAAAATAGCCGAACGCTATTTTTTTTGTAAAAAAGGACAAAGAGATAAACTCTTTGTCCTTTTCATATTACCCACGC
The DNA here is from genome assembly GCF_022663795.1 of Bacillus cereus group sp. BfR-BA-01349. NCBI lineage: Bacteria > Bacillati > Bacillota > Bacilli > Caryophanales > Bacillaceae > Bacillus > Bacillus cereus group sp. BfR-BA-01349. Next base: position 89,006 of record NZ_JAKUGE010000008.1, on the reverse strand, counting down.
CCAGCTTGAAACGATGGGTATAAAGTCATTCCACCATCTGCAAATAACGTAATTCCAGTTACGTAACTCGCCTCTGATGAAGCAAGCCAAGTTGCTACTGCTGCGATTTCTTCAGGTTTTCCAATGTAGCCCATCGGTATCATACTTTCTACGTCAGCCCGCTGTTTTGGATCAGCAAACTTTTCGGCATTAATTGGCGTATTAATTGCACCTGGCCCAATATTATTTACTCGAATACCTTTTGGCGCATATTCTAGCGCTAACGTTTCTGTCATCAGTTTAATACCACCCTTACTTGCTGCATAGTGCACAAATAGTGGCCACGGAATTTTCTCATGAACACTAGACATATTAATGACAGACCCTTTAATATCATGTTCTACAAAATATTTAATCGCTTCACGACTTCCTAAAAAAGCACCTGTTAAATTTGTATTAATTACCCTATTCCAATCTTCAAGCGGCATTTCATGCGATGGTACCGCGTTTTCTATCCCTGCATTATTAATCATAACGTCAAGCGTACCAAACTCTTTCACAGCAGATTGAATAAGATTCACAACATCTGATTCGACGGTTACATCACCTTTTACAGCAATCGCTTCGCCGCCTACCTTTTTAATTTCTTCTAACACATCATTCGCTTCTGATTCTCGTGAGCGATAATTAATAACCACTTTCGCTTTTTCCTTAGCAAACCTTACTCCCATCGCTCTTCCGAGACCAGTTGCTGATCCTATAATAACGACAACTTTCCCTGCTAAATCACTATACATTTCCATACCTCCTTTAACTTTTGGCTATACCTAACATAATTCCGGCTGCGATAATAAAAACGATACCGACAACGATACCCGTTAATTGACGTTTCGTTTTCTTTTCACCTAATATAAGGATCCCACCAAGCGTGGAAATAATAATTCCCATTTGCGATAGCGAGAAACTTGTTGCGACTCCAACACGCGGCTGTGAAATGAATAAAAACATATTTCCAGCTGCCCAAATTAATCCTGGAATAATATTTCGAATTGCATATTTATTAAATGGATGATGTTTAAAGGTAAGCAAAATCCCACCTAACACCATACCAACTGCTTGTGGCAACAAAGCCGACCAGCCATCTACGTTAAATAACCTAATTACTACTACGTAAACTAAATAACCGACTGTTGAAATTAATAAAATTACGATACCTCTTTTAAAGTTTGCTGCTTGCTCTGCATTCTTTTCTTCTTCACTTTGAAGCGATGTTAAAATAACACCGATAATAATACAAACGAGCGCTAAAATCCCAAGGACGACCGATATTGTCGTGGACCATTCATGAAATACGATAACGCCAAATAAAGTCGTCGCGACTAATTGAAGTCCTGTTGAAATTGGCATCGTCCTCGAAACACCCATTAAATCAATACTTTTCAATTGATTTGCCTGACCAAGCGCCCAAAATAAACCTGACACAACTCCAACTCCGATAACGGTAGGTGTTAATACTGGCTTCATAAAAATATAAACAACAATTGAGAAAATAAGTGCTCCAAACGTTGTTCCGAGCGTTTGACTATACGGGCCCCCGCCCAGTTTTACGTTAAATAGCACAATACTTCCCCAAAATATAGCTGGTAAAATCGCTAAAAATATATCCATCACTCATTACCTTTCTTTACTAAATGCCATAGATTATCACTCTAAGTCGTTAGAGTGAGCTTTTATTTTTTCTTTTTCCCGTTCACAAACTTTTTCTGCAATAACGTCAGAAACATTCTTTTCTCGCTCCACTTTCTTTATCTTTACGTGATCTAAATGATCTTCCAAAGTAAGCGTAACTTTATCGTTCGGCGGATTATGCGCTCCTTGAAATGTAAGAAATTGTAGCTTCACTTCGTATCTAGGAACAAATTCATCTTTCTTGCCGAGACGCTTTATATCTATAACTGAAGCACATTCATATTGATCTTCTGTCACTTGTCTAATAACTGAATAGTACCTATTTGATAATGCACTCTCTAAAAGCTGTTCTCTTGATTCTTTCGCGAAAGAATCGCTTGGAGAAGAGAAAAAGGCCACACATAGCATTGTGATAACTACACATATTTTTTTCATAGTTCCCTCCTTGTTCTATAGATTAGTGTTCTCAAAACTGCCATAAAAAAACGACTTTCCCTATGTAGGAAAGTCGTTTTAATGAATCCAATATTAACCACCGCTCACTGGTGGAATTAGTGCCACAACATCACCAGATTGGACCCTGTCATCTTCATTTGCGTATTCTTCATTAATCGCAACCATAATTGGCTCTGAAACTGGTACATTATATTCGTTCGCAACAACATCTTTTAACTGTGCAACCGTAATATTTTCTTTCTCTATTTGTAATTCACTTGTCCCTGCTTCTTCTTGCAAGTGCGCAAATAACAATACTCTAATCATACTTATAGCTCCTTCCCAGGCTCTCCCGCCGGATATGGTGTTTTTTCTAATTGATCACCAATCCATGAATCACCATCTTCCCAAAACTCCTTTTTCCAAATCGGAACAATTTGTTTTATGCGTTCCATAATATATTCGTTCGCTTCATAAGCCGCTTTACGGTGTGGTGTTGAAACAGCAACAACAACCGCTATATCAGAAATTTGCAACGTACCGATGCGATGTGTAATCGCAACATATGTACCTGGCCATTTCTCTTTCACTTCCAAGCCAATTTTCTCTAGCATCTTTTCTGCCATCGTCTTATAAGCAACATACTCTAAGTATAATGTACGACGCCCTTTCGTAAACTCTCTAACCGTTCCAATAAATGTTGTAACAGCACCGCATTCACGTCGAATTACTTTCTTCGTTACTTCTTCAATCGAGATTTCTGTATCAATTACTTCATAATATGTATTTATCATTTCGCACTCCTAACCGTTTGTAAAAACCAGTCTATGTACAACTCTTCTTCTGTTATATGAAATACTTTATATTCTTCTCGTATATTTGCCGGAACATCATACCACGTAATAACCGCCACTATATTTTCTACTTTATGTAAAAGCTCAATGTCTTCCGCAGAACGAAGTAACACTACTTTCGAGTAATTCTCTTTTTTATAGCCTTCTATTAAAATTGTATCCACTTCAAAAAACTCATATAAGCGAATAATTTCTTGCAAGGACCATTTCTTTCTTAGTGAAGAAAGTGAAAGCAATCCAGCACCTTCTACACTACTTACGACAGCACCAGCTTTACGGTGTCTTTCGCTATCTTTTTGCGCTACTTCTGGAAAGCCTCCGTGCCCGTGATGTTTAATTGTAGCAACTTTCATTTTTCGTTCAGCTAGTGCATGCACCACTTTCTCAACAAGTGTTGTTTTCCCGCTATTTTGATATCCTACTATTTGTAAGATTGAAGGGGCTTTGCCCATGGCCAATCACATCCCTCAGAGTGCTCTAACAATAATACGGATACTTTCATTCCGGTCTCAAACCCTCTCGTTCCTCCAGGCAACACGATAAAAGCATTCGCATCTGCAAGTGAAGATACCGCACTCGATTTATCTAAACCAACTGGCATCGCTTGTAACGCCCCGTCCACAATTGTTACGTTCGCTCTTACGAAACGAGTAAATGGATTTGGCTTTGGAAAATCTTTTTGTAAAATAGCATCCGCTCTATATACGTGAGGTTCCTTCGCATACAAATACGTTTTTATAATTGGATGCACAAATAATTCAAAGCCTACATAACAAGCAGACGGATTTCCTGATAAACCAAAGAGTAACTTTCCATCAACCTCAGCTACTGTCGTTACACTTCCGGGCCTCATGGCTATCTTATTAAAGAGTACATTTGCCTGTAACCTTTCATAAATAGCTGGTAAGTAGTCATAATCTCCTACTGATACACCGCCTGTTGTAATTAAAATGTCGACCTCATCCACCGCTGATTGAACAGCTGTAAAACATGCATCTAACTCATCCGCGAGTTGACCATAATAACGAACTTTCCCGCCAGCTTTCATAATTTGAGCTGCGATCATATACGAATTGCTATTTCTAATTTTCCCCGGTTCTAACGGCTCATGTACTTCTAATAATTCACTTCCTGTCGTTACAATACCGACAACAGGCTGTTTTACAACTTTCACAGTACTATATCCAAACGTTGCTAATAAGGCGGCAACACCTGGATTAATTGCAACGCCTTTCTGAACGAGAACTTGATTTTGTTTTATATCTTCTCCTTTAAATGACACATTGTCACCGTTATTAAAAGGGCGTTTTAACTTCATATATGTTTTCCCGTTCTTCTCAAACCCTTCTGTCAGCTCTAGCATTACGACTGCATTGCAATCTTTTGGAATAGCTGCTCCTGTCATAATACGAACCACCTGAAAAGATCCTACTTCTTCTGTAAAAACAGAACCCGCCCCGATTTCTCCTATTACTTCAAATTCAACTGGATTCTCTTGAGTTGCTTCTTTCGTATCTTCTGCTCGAATGGCGAAACCATCGTAAGGGGAACGATCAAAATGAGGAACGTCATGATCTGAGACAACATCTTCCCCGAGAATTCTCCCGTAACTTTCCGTAATAGAAATTTCTTCTACTTCACCATGCTTTGCATATTTCATTACCCGTTCTACTGCCTCAGCAACTTGAATTGGAATTCGTTTTTCTACCATCGTTTCTCACCTCATATTTGCAATTTTTTTTATCTCGATTAAACTTTATATATTCAATAGAAATTACTTCAAGGAGGAATTCCATGTCTTCATTTACACACTTTAATGACCAAGGACGCGCGAAGATGGTTGATATAAGTGACAAAAAAGCAACCGTTCGAACAGCAATTGCGTGCTCTAGCATTGTCGTTACGAAAGAAATTTACGATAAAATCTCTCACAATGAAATTGGGAAAGGTGACGTATTAGCAGTTGCGCAAATCGCAGGCATTATGGCTGCGAAACGTACTTCTGATATTATTCCAATGTGCCATCCTTTACTATTAAAAGGTGTTGACGTTTCTTTCGATTGGAAACAATCAGAAGAACAATATCGTTTACTCATTAAAGTAAAAGTTAAAACAGAAGGTAGCACCGGTGTTGAAATGGAAGCTTTAACAGCTGCTTCGGCTACCGCTCTTACTGTGTATGATATGTGTAAAGCTGTCGATAAAGGTATGATTATCGGCGAAACGTACTTACTTGAAAAAACAGGTGGAAAAAGTGGAGATTATACGAGAAATTCATAATCCTTTCTCCGTTGAACCTAAAGGATTTCCTTTAGGTTCAACCTATATATCTTGCATATAAACTTTTCGCTACATTTATATCATTCGTCCCATGAATGAAAGCTCTGCCATCTGTAAATAAAACAAAACGATATTCTTCTACCGGAAACGACAATAAATAAGGTGTCGCCTTTATCTCTACGCTTCTTTGTAAGCGCTTTTTAATTTCTTCCAAATTAAAATTCTTCCGCACACCTGGACGAATTTGCACTGTATTTCGCCCACATAACACTTCTGTTTTCGTTTGTGCTTCAAATGTTAAACTCGGATATGTACGTAACCTTCCGCAAGATAAACAAGTATCTTTTTTCTGCCTATTCACTTTAAATGCCATCTGTTGATTATTCCAAAGATCAAATGATAACATCGTTTCACGAAGCGCTCCGTAGTCTTCTACTAATATTTTCAGCGCTTCCGTAGTTTGATGCGCAACTACTAATTGTACTGCCGGTTGTATAATACCAGCTGTGTCACATGTTGCTCCGCTCGCCGGATGCTCCATTAAACAGCGAAAACACGGTGTTTTCCCTGGTAAAATTGTATACGTTACTCCGTAGCTTCCAACGCACCCACCATATATCCACGGAAGATTATACTTTTGTGAAATATCATTAATGAGAAGGCGCGTTTCAAAATTATCTGTCGCATCTAATATTAAATCTACATCATTCACTAATTCTTCCATTTCTTGCACCGTTACATCCGTCACAACAGGAGTTATTTCCACCTCAGAATTAATCGCTCTTAAATGCTCTGCTGCCGCTACCGCCTTCGGTTTATACTGCTTTGCATCTTCTTCTGTATATAGTTGTTGTCTTTGTAAATTACTCCATTCTACATAATCACGATCAGCAATCGTTACTTTTCCAACACCCGCTCTAACAATCGCTTCTGCATTTGCCGCACCGAGAGCACCAGCACCAATAATAAGCACATGCTTCTCTCTTATTTTTCTCTGTCCTTCTTCTCCAACACCAGAAAATAATATTTGTCTTGAATATCGCTCCTGCATGCGATACCCCCCTTTCTTATCCTCCTATATAAGACATTTCGATTTTCGGACGATTTTTTGCACTTTCTTCTGTTCGTTCATCCGAATACCTATCTTTTCTATTCATCCATACATCTTGTATAACACTTAATAACTCCTCATCCGAAAGATTTCCTCTAAGAAGTTCTCTTACATCCAAACCATCTGTCGCAAATAAGCACGTATAAAACTTTCCATCTGCCGAAATTCTCGCCCTCGTACAAGAGACACAAAATGACTCAGAAACAGATGTAATAAAACCAACTTCAACATTTGTTCCAACGTACCGATATCGCTTTGCAACTTCACCAAAGTAATGCGCTTCAGCTGGCTCAAGCGGATACACCTTATGAATCATCTCAATCAATTCTCGTTTTGTAATGACTTGATCAAAATTCCACCCATTTGTACTACCAACATCCATAAACTCAATACACCGAAGCGGTATTCCTTGCTCTTTAAAATACGCAGCCATCGGTAGTACTTGATGATCGTTCATCCCTTTTTTCACAACCATATTTACCTTTACTTCCAAGCCCACCTCTTTAGCTGCTATAATTCCCTTAATTACCGGTTTCGTATTAATATTTCGACCATTAATATTCTTAAATATGTCATCATCTATCGCATCTAAACTAACATTCACTCTATGTAATCCAGCTTCTTTTAATGCCTTCGCTTGTTTCGTTAAATGAATAGCATTTGTCGTTAACCCTATATCTATTAGCCCATCAATTTTCACAAGACGTGCAATAAGTTTTGTTAAATCTTTACGAAGCAGTGGCTCACCGCCAGTAAGTCTAATTTTCCGTACACCGATGCTAACAAATAATTTTGCCAAACGCTCAATTTCATCAAAAGTTAGTAAAAACTCGTCTTTCAAAAAAGCATATTCTGGCCCAAATATTTCCGCTGGCATACAATATGTACATCTAAAATTGCAACGATCAATGACAGATATACGTAAATCTTGAAGTGGGCGTCCAAAAAAATCTTTAACCATCTCCTTCATCGCCACCCTCCCTTTCTGCCAAATTTCTTTCTTTTCATTCTATTATAATATATTTTCGAACTGCGATGTTTTTGCTCAAGTGAATAAGGTGAAACTCTAAATAATTAGAGGGATCCACTTCCCCTTGGTTAACGAGGTTTACTTACAAATACAAAGATAAAAAAACCTTGAAGCATAAAAGCCCCAAGGTTTTCTTCTTATTAACTTAACCTAATAATAGTTAGAGTAGCTCCTGGCGTTGCCGTAGATAATGTAGCTATTGCAACTAATCCAAATAACTGCAGACTAATAGCAGCTCCAGCAGGCAAGTTAGCGATTATTGTTGCACTAAATGAACCAGTAGCCACTGTCGGGGCGTTTATCGTTCCCGCAAGCGGACTGCCATTTACAGTTATACGAGAACTTACAACTAATCCTGCCGTTAAATTAATTGTATAAGCTATATAATAGTTTCCTGCATTCGCAACTGTAAATACAGTATTCCCACCACTAACGGTTATTCCTGGGCCAATATTTTGATTGTTCGGTAATGGTACGTTCGTACCGCCTAATAAAACGGAAATAGCGGTTCCTGATGTATTATTCGCAAATGCATACGTTGCAGTTGTACTAACTCCAGTCGCCCCGGTCGCTCCAGTGGCTCCAGCTCCGGTTGGACCTGTATCTCCAGTTGGACCTTGTGAACCGGTTGCTCCTGTAGCCCCCGTTGGACCTTGGATTCCTTGCGGGCCTTGAATTCCTTGGGGACCTGTCGCTCCGGTTGCTCCTGTAGCTCCCGTTGGACCTTGAATTCCTTGTGGGCCGGTTGGACCTATGTCGCCTTGTGGGCCTTGAATTCCTTGGGGACCTTGTGCTCCTGTTGCCCCCGTTACTCCTTGGATTCCTTGGGGACCTTGAATACCCTGTGGACCGGTTGGACCTATCTCTCCTTGAACACCTTGGATTCCTTGCGGGCCCTGTAAACCCGTCACTCCGGTTGCTCCCGTTGCTCCTGTCGCTCCTGTCACTCCAGTTGAGCCTGTCGCCCCGGTATCTCCTGTTACTCCTGTCGCTCCTGTTGCTCCTGTCGGACCAGGTGGTCCACCTGATGGACCTGTCACTCCTGCCGGACCTGATGGCCCCGTTGGGCCGGTCGGTCCTGCTGGTCCTCCTGACGGGCCAGTCACCCCTGTTGGACCGGTTACTCCTGTTGGACCGGTAGTTCCTTCTCCCGTCGCTCCGGTTGCCCCCGTATCTCCTGTTGCTCCCGTCGGACCTTGTATCCCTTGAATCCCTTGTGGGCCTTGCACTCCTTGTGCACCTGTTGCTCCTTGAATCCCTTGTATACCTTGCACTCCTTGTGCGCCCATCGGACCGGTTGGACCAATCGCCCCTTGTATACCTTGCACTCCTTGGGGGCCCTCTGGACCCGTTGCTCCTATTTCCCCTTGTATCCCTTGAATTCCAGTTGCTCCTTGTGCTCCAGTTGCTCCCGTTATCCCTTGCACACCTTGGATTCCCTGTATTCCTTGTGGACCTTGTGGGCCTGTTGCTCCTACCGGTCCTTGAATGCCTTGTATCCCCTGAGGACCCTCTGGACCCGTTGCTCCAACTGGCCCTTGAACACCTTGTATTCCTTGCGGGCCCTGAAGTCCCTCTGGGCCTTCTGGACCTGTTGGACCTATCTCTCCTTGTATCCCTTGGATTCCAGTTGGACCTATGTCACCTTGCGGACCTTGGATTCCCTGTGGACCTTGTGCTCCTGTTCCCCCTGTCGCTCCTTGGATTCCTTGAGAACCTTGTGGGCCTTGAATTCCTTGTGGGCCGGTTGGACCTATGTCGCCTTGTGGGCCTTGAATCCCTTGCGGACCTTGATCTCCAGTGGGCCCCGTTACTCCTTGAATTCCTTGGGGACCTTGAACACCTTGGGGACCCGTCGGACCTATCTCTCCCTGCACACCTTGGATTCCTTGCGGACCTTGCAAACCCGTCACTCCTGTTGGGCCTGTAGTGCCTTCCCCTGTCGCACCTGTTGCTCCCGTATCTCCTGTTGCCCCCGTCGGACCTTGGATTCCTTGAATTCCCTGTGGACCTTGCACTCCTTGTGCGCCCGTCGCTCCTTGAATTCCTTGTACTCCTTGCACACCTTGGGGACCCATCGGACCTGTTGGACCAATCCCCCCTTGAGCACCTTGCACTCCTTGGGGACCCTCTGGACCCGTTGCTCCTATTTCCCCTTGTATCCCTTGAATTCCAGTTACTCCTTGTACTCCAGGTGCTCCCGTTATCCCTTGCACACCTTGTATTCCCTGAATTCCTTGTGGACCTTGTGGGCCTGTTGTTCCTACCGGTCCTTGAATACCTTGTATCCCCTGGGAACCCTCTGGACCCGTTGCTCCAACTGGCCCTGGCACACCTTGTATTCCTTGCGGGCCCTGAAGTCCCTCTGGGCCTTCTGGACCTGTTGGTCCTATATCCCCCATCGGACCTTGTATCCCTTGAACTCCCTGTGGGCCTGTTTCTCCTGATGGCCCTGGTACTCCTTGTATTCCTTGTGGACCTTGATCTCCTGTTGCTCCTGTGGCCCCTTGAGGCCCTATAGCCCCCTGTATCCCTTGTGGACCTTGATCCCCTGTTGCTCCCTTTGCCCCTTGAATACCTTGAACTCCTTGTATTCCTTGTTCACCAGTTACTCCCGTCGGACCAGGAATACCTTGAATACCCTGTGGACCTTCTGGACCTGTTGGCCCAATTGGCCCTTGAATCCCTTGGATTCCTTGCAAGCCCTGTGCTCCCGTGCTTCCAGTCGGACCTGTACTTCCCGTTGCTCCTGTTACCCCTGTACTTCCTGTAGCTCCAGTATTCCCAGTTGCTCCAGTCGCACCTGTACTTCCACTCGGTCCACCGCCCGGACCTGTCGCACCAGTCGGCCCCGTCGGACCAGGAGGTCCTCCAGATGGTCCAGTTATCCCAGTTGGACCTGTTATTCCAGTCGGGCCTGTTATCCCCTGACCAGTTGCTCCGGTTGCACCTGTATTTCCACTCGGTCCTTGTGTTCCTTGTATCCCTTGTGCTCCTTGTATTCCTTGTGGACCAGTTGCACCCGGCAACCCTTGGACACCTTGAATTCCTTGAGGTCCCTCAGGTCCCGTCGCTCCAATTGGCCCCTGTAATCCCTGTATCCCTTGCATACCTTGTGCCCCAGTCGCTCCCGTTGGACCAATCGGACCTTGTAACCCTTGCACCCCTTGAGGTCCTGTCGCTCCAGTTTCTCCTTGTGGTCCTCTCAATCCTTGTGGGCCCTGCTGTCCTTCTGGTCCAGTTGCACCTATTGGCCCAACTGATCCTTGTATCCCTTGCACACCTTGAGGTCCTGTCGGGCCCATCTCCCCCATCGGACCTTGTAATCCTCTTGGTCCTTGAGGTCCTGTTGGGCCTTGTGGACCGGTTGGACCAGTAATCCCTATACCTGTAAATCCAGTTGGAACAGGGGGGGAAAGTAGGCCCAATAAGTTCGGGTGGAATTCTAAAATTAGAGCTTAACGAATTTTGCTTCCGATTATTATCACGATTCTTCACACTTTCACCGCCTACAAACCGTCTTTTTCATAATAAATAAGCCTCTTCTTAATCTATTTACAAAAATAATTTCCAAGACTATTTTTATTTTGAATAATAAAAACTCCCTTAATTTCTTAAGGGAGTCCTGCAATTGAATCCATATTATCTGTATTAGGGACAGCTTGCGCTATACTCGATGTATTTACATTTTGCCCCATATTTGCTCCTGTTACAGTACCAGCAGGAGTGCCCCTTGTATACGTCGTCGTCACCGAATCTCCCGGCTGTAAACAAAGCTTCGTCTCCGTCCCTATTACTGTAACAACATCAATCCAAGTACACCCCATTGAACCACTATATGATTTCGAAGCAGTAAATGAAGTGTCGCTCAAATTATCACCGGTAAATATATTTCCAGTGTTATTCACAATAACAAACTCTTTTATATGAGCAGGCATAATTACACTCTACCTTTCCTCTATGAACCTAACGTACGTGTACTCGTTGCCAAAGGCGGAAGAAATACTGATGTTCTAATGACCGCTTCTGGCTGCCTTTTTCCATTTAAAAAAATAGCCGCACTCGATCCTCCAGCACCTGCATATACTTTTGCTACAGCTAAAGGTGAGAGATCATAACAGTCACCGACATTAACAGCTCCTGTATTATTAATAATTTTTACTTTACGCAAATTAATCCCCATTTACCCCTCCTCCTTTTTTATACTGTATGCAAAAGAAAAAAACTTGAAACAGACTCGTTTCAAGTTTTTTACAATTAACTATTTCGTTTCACCTTCATATTGAAGCATACCGCCAACCATGTTCACTGTTTTAAACCCTTGTTCATTTAAATAATGACATACATTTTCACTGCGCATTCCTGAACGACAAATAAAGATATATTCATTCTCTTTATTAAAGAAATCTACTTTATGTGGGATATCGCCCATTTTAATATGTACAGCTTCTGGAATCTTTCCTGCCGCTACTTCTTCATCTTCTCTTACATCTACTAAAAATAACGTTTCTCCATTTTCTAAACGCTCTTGCACCTCTTCTGTAGTAATTGTTTTAACTTCTGTCATATGTAGTTCCTCCTTATATACAATAAAACCTTTAGTTTCTTTTTCACAAACATTCTCTACCAATTTTAGCATGCAAAAGAAAGAACGCAAAGAATCGAAAAGCTATTTCTCAATTTTCTCGTAAAACTTATTCTTTACAAACATAACTAGCACATTGTATCCTCAATATACTTGTTTTATGAAAGGAGTCGATTAAAATGACGCTTTTTCTTTTCATCATAGGCATTGTGTTCTTACTCGCTGCAATTATTGTACTTAGTATGAAAAATAATAAAAAGATAAAATCGCCACAAGAAATGTCATTCTTATTTCTATTGCTTAGCATAGCGTTTTTCGGTATAGCAATTGCTACATATATTTTCCGTCTACAAATCATGTAAAAAAAGGTGCCTACTTCAAACACTGCACCTTTTCCCCATCATTTTCCTTCTACACAAAACTAGATACTTTCCGATTCAAAAATTCATAAACTTTCTTTTCGAATAAATGAATATCCAATGCTCCTGCCATATGCCCATTTATACTTTCTATCTCATATACTTCCGCATATTTTCCTTGTTTTTGCAAAATATCTACCATTTTATAATTATAACGAGACGGCTGAAGCAAATCTTGTTTACACGGAATCATAAGTACATTCGCTTCTATGTTAGAAAGAGATTCTTCTAGTGAAGAAAACCCATGTGCAATATCATGCAATAAAACTGCCTTCGCAGTATACATCCATGAATTTGCATCTACTAGCTCTATACTTGTATATGTCGCTTTATTTATTTCTTTTTCAAATGATGTTAGTGTAGCAAACTTTTCATAAGGTTCTATCTCTATACTATTACGAGGAAATGCCATTTCATAAAAATGCTCATCAAACGCGTTCATAAACATCATTCTATTTGCTAAATGAAGCCCCTTTATCGGCTGCTGTTCTCCATATTTCCCCTCTTTCCAACTTGGATCGAGTTGAATTGCTTCAATCGCATTTTGCGCTACGTTTACTGACGTAATAATTGGATTTTGTGGGTTCGTAATAACGCCAATCATCCGCTCTACCATATGTGGATAGTGAACCGCCCATTGTTGTGCAATCATTCCCCCCGCCGACGGTCCGATTACAGCGTGTAACCTTGAAATTCCCATACCTTTTATTAACTCATATTGCATACGAGCTACATCAAGAAATGTAAAAACCGGAAACTCCATAGCATATTCTTCTCCAGTTTCTGGATTAATTGATTTCGGTCCTGTTGTAATTACATATGGATTCCTCACCTGCACATTACAAAGATTATCCGTACATATAACAAAATACTTATTTGTGTCAATTGCTTTTCCAGGTCCAATTAGCCCATCCCACCAACCAGACTCCTCATCATGCACTGTATATTTTCCTGCCGCATGACTTGTTGCACTAAAATAATGACAAACCAAAATCACATTTGACCTTTCTCTATTTAAAGTACCATATGTCTCATATCCCATTTGAACAGGAATTTCTCTGCCATTTTCAAACGTAAACTCTTTTAAAACAAATTTCTCCTTTTTTACAATTTGCACAGACTCTCCCTCTCCCCGTTATAGTATGAACTGCTTACTAAAGTTTTTTTTCTATGCAAACTAATCTCCTTCTTCTTTTCATAAATAAATGAATAATATACAAAATTAGCCACAAAATAGCACTATATTACAAGATTAAAGAGGGCGTACATATGATTTGGAATTGGTTACGTAAGAAAAAAAAATCAAATACATCAAAATTAAACGAAACAGATAACCAGGAGCAGCATTCTAACAATCAAGAGGATGATAACAAAGAACAGACTAGAAGTATGAAACATAATAAAGGTAAAAATAACGAGCAAAAAGATTCCTCTCAGGATAAGCAACAAAGCGCTAAACAAGGTGATTCGTCTCAGGATAAGCAACAAAACCCTAAACAAGAGGATTCCTCTCAGGATAAGCAACAAAACCCTAAACAAGGTGATTCGTCTCAGGATAAGCAGCAAAGTGCTAAACAAGAGGACCCTTCTCAGGATAAGCAACAAAACCCTAAACAAGAGGATTCGTCTCAAGATAAACAACAAAGTGCTAAACAAGGTGATTCGTCTCAAGATAAACAACAAAGTGCTAAACAAGGTGATTCGTCTCAAGATAAACAACAAAACGCTAAGCAAGGTGATTCGTCTCAAGATAAACAACAAAACGCTAAGCAAGATGAACCTTCTCAAAGTAAGCAACAAAGCTCTGGAGGTAATAGTATTTATGACTTTACAAAACCAGAAAAAGATCGTATTCATTCTTTACAAGATTTAATAGAGAAGCTGAAAAAGTCTAGTGATTTTGTAAATTATCATACATCCGACGATGAAACGATGCCTTATTGGATTTCTTACTATCGCCCTTCACTTGATGGAGAAAAATTACAAAAGTATTTAATGCCCACTCTTTTAGAACGACCTAACGCATCACTAGAAGAGCTGAAGGAACATATCCCGATGAGCGGCATTACAATTACGAACGACTTGCAAAAAATTGAGGATATGGTTTTAAAGGGGCATGCGATTATTCAATTGAATCAGCAAGATCAAAAATGTATGCTTGCAAACATTGCAATTGATAATTATCGTGCACCAACCCCTCCTTTAAACGAATCAACTGTTATTGGTCCGCAAGAAGGTTTCGTAGAGGATATTGATACAAACATTAATTTAGTTCGAAAACGTCTTCCTGTTTTAGATTTACAAACAAAAGAAATGATTATCGGCGAGTTTTCCAAAACAAAAGTTGTCATGATGTATTTAGACAACCTTGCTGAAAAAGATAATGTAGATTTTCTAGAAGAGTCATTACGCGCTCTTGAATATGATCAAATTAATGATAGTGCTTATTTACAAGAATTAATGGGTGAAAAATCGATTTTCCCTCTCTATATCAATACAGAACGTACTGATAGAGTTACAAAAGCACTAATTGATGGAAAAATCGCTATTTTTGTTGATGGTTCTCCAAGTGTTTTACTAACACCCGTATCCTATTTTGATTTTTTCATTTCACCAGAAGACTATAATGTCTCCTGGATGTACGCTACATTTTCAAGGATTTTAAGATTAATTGCCGTTCTATTTTCAATTTGCGCTACACCGTTATACGTTGCAGTTTTAAATTATCATTATGAACTTATTCCAAGTGATTTACTTGAAACTTTGATTTTATCAAGGGCACAAGTACCATTCCCACCTTTAATTGAAGCGCTCTTTCTAGAACTCGCAATCGATTTATTAAGAGAAGCCGGGGCGAGGTTACCGATGAAAGTTGGGCAAACGCTCGGTATTGTAGGCGGTATCGTAATCGGACAAGCATCTGTACAAGCTGGGTTAACGAGTAATATTTTATTAATTATCGTTGCACTATCAGCACTCGCTTCCTTTATTACACCTATTTATAAAATGGGTAATGCTGTTCGATTACTACGTTTCCCGTTTCTAGCATTCGCGGAAATAGGGGGGCTTTTCGGTATCTCTCTTGGGTTTATCTTTTTATTTACCCATCTATTTAGACTTACTTCCTTACGTAAACCGTACGCTTTGTTTTATCCGACAAGACAACAATCTGTTAAAGACTCTTGGATTCGTTTCCCGTTAACAATGATCGATACAAGAGATGTACAAGCAAGACCACAACATGTAAAAAAAGCTGCTAAAGGAATTTCAACAAAACATAGATCAGACTTTGATGATTAAGAGATGAGGTGCATTGATGAGTAAAGTTCAAGAAAAATATCAAATATCTCCTATCTTTGTTTTCTTCTTAATTCACGGTGCACAGTTTGGAGCTGGCGTTCTCGGATTTGCTCGAATCACCGCAAAGGCCGCTGGATACGACGGCTGGATAGGCGTTGTAATCACAGGCATCGTTATCCATGTTCTTATGTGGATGATGTATTTTTTATTAAGGGAAACAAACGGGAATTTAATTGATTTACAACGACAAACCTTTGGAAAGTGGATAGGGAACGTCTTTAATATCATCTTTGCAACTTATTTTTTAATCGTCAGTATTTCGGTTATTCGAACATACGTTGAAATTATTCAAGTATGGATGTTCCCAACTGCCTCCACCTTTATGTTAACACTCTTTTTGTGCCTAGTTAGCTATTACATCATTTCTTCTGGATTTCGTGTCATTACAGGCATTTGCGTCATCTCTGTTGGTGGTACACTAGGGTATTTATTTCTAAGCTTATTCGTTTTGAAATACTCACATTGGGAAAATTTATTACCCATTTTCACACATTCTTTTTCAGATATTTTAAAATCCGCTCAACTGTCAATCTACAGTATGACTGGTTTTGAGATTTACCTCATGGTTTATCCATTTGTGAAAAACCCTAAACAATCTCATAAATTTGCTCAATATGGGGCACTATTTTCAAACCTTCTATATTTATTTAGCACTCTTTTAGCCTTTTCGTTTTTTAGTGAAAAACAATTGTTAAAAACGATATGGGCCCAACTTTCTATGACCCAAGTTGTTCAATTACCATTCATAGAAAGGCTAGAATATATCGCAATTTCAGCTTATGCCCTCGTTATCATTACAAGTTTTATTCTACCTTTGTGGGCGGCAACGAGAGCAACGCACGAAATATTCCGTGTAAAACAAAGAGGTGTTTTAATCGCTTTTATGTTTATCACCCTCATTGTTTCACAACTTCTAACAAACAGACACGATATTAATAATTTTATTAGTAATGCATCAAAAGGAAGCTTTTGGCTCATTTATGTATACATCCCAATTCTATTTATTATTGTGTGGGTGAAAAGAAAATGGAAAAAATCAAAAGAAAATTAATACTTATCTCTTGTATAGCACTCTTTAGTCTAACTGGATGTTTACCAAAAAATATTATCGATGACGTACACCTTATCCAAGGAACTGTCTTCGATGTAGCAAAAGATAATAAAATAAAGGTAACATTTGTTTGTCCTATTCAGCAAAAAGGAAACAAAGTTCAAGTTTTTGAAGGTACAGCAAATGCGGTAAAACAAGTAAAAGCTGACACATCTTTAGAGTCTTCTCAACCATTTGCTAGCGGGCAAATGCGGGTTGCTCTATTTACCACCCGAATTGCTAAGAAAGGAATGGTTGCTTCCTTCGATACATTAATTCGTGATGTAAACATCGGGAATGCCTTATATGTTGCTTTACTTGAAGGTAATGGTACTGAACTTTTAAAAGGAAAGTACACGACTTCATCCAACGTTGCAATTTATATAAAAAAAATGCTAGAACATAATATGGAGACCGGTCCTTTACCAACAGATAATCTGCATATAGGAGCATTCCGTTATTATCAAGAAGGGCAAGACTACTATATTCCAATTTTAAAGAAACATGGTGATAAAATAAAAATAACGGGAATTGGTCTTTTTAAAAAGGATAAATATGTTGGTAAAATTGCAGAAAAAGATATGTTTATATTCAAAGGACTTTTAGAAAAACATAAGTTAGATTCACATGAATTTAAAGCAGATCCTGGGTACGTAATGATTAATAATATTCGTTCTATTCCAACATACGATATAAAAATAAAAAATGGTAAGCCTTCCTTTTCCATTCATGTTAAACTTGAGGCTCGTATTCAAGAAGTATCGAAACAGATTAACTTAGAGAATGCTAAGAATACAAAAAAGATTGAGAAGGTCGTTCAAAAACAATTGGAGACACAAGGTAAGAAATTAATTAAGCATTTTAAATCTCTAGATGTCGACCCTCTTGGGCTAGGAGCTAAATATAAGCAACATTATCGCCCATTCAAATTAGAAGAGTGGAAACAAATGTACAAAGATGTTCCCGTTACTATAAAATATACCGTAGACATTACAAATTCTGGTGTAATTGAATGAGAAATGATTGAACTCCTCTCCCCAGCATGATACAACGGAGAGAGGAGTTTTTATTTTAGATAGAGAGAGAAGATATTTATGGGGGAGCTTATGTCTAAAAAATTAGTAAAGCCTATTTTAAATGGTATTTTATTTCTCGCCGTCTTTTTATTTGCTCATACATACTTAAAAAATGTTTCCTTCACACGTTATTTACTTGTCGTTATACCAATGTTACTCGTTGGTATATTCGGTATTGATCTTATTTTATCTATTTTAATTAAGAAAGAAGAATAACGAGCGAACATCTTATTTCTATAAGATGTTCTTTTCATTTCATAATCACCTTATGTTACAATAAACTTCGGCATAACGTAAGAAAGGATGAAACAACATGACAAACGAAAAAGGTTTAGATAAAGGATATGAACTTGTTGCAAAAATGCATGAAGTATTCGGACATCCTGTAACAAATACTCCAACAAAATTAACAGAAGAGCGTGCAAAAATCCGTGCAAGTTTTATGCAGGAAGAACTAGAAGAATTTCTTGAGGCAACGACTGTTGAAGATCAATACGATGCACTGATTGACCTTATTTACTTTGCATTCGGAACGTTTGCAGAAATGGGCGTACGTCCAGATAAAGGATTCGAAATTGTAAACAACGCCAACATGGCAAAACTATTCCCTGATGGGAAGCCTCGATTCCGTGAAGGCGACGGTAAGATTCTAAAGCCAGAAGGCTGGCAAGCACCGGAACCACAACTTCGTGCTGAAATTGAACGTCAGCGCCAAGAAGCTGAAAAAAACTGCTAGGATTTCCTAGCAGTTTTTTATTATGTCTTTTTTCTGTTGGCTTGTTAATGACCCACGTGTCCCGCGTGCCCTGCTGCTCCACTAATGCTAGCCGCTCCTGCCGCTGCTCCTGCTGCTCCCGCTCCAATTCCACCTGTCCAAGGAGAAGATTGTTGTTGTTGATATTGCTGATATTGTTGGTGTTGGTGCTGTTGACTATGCTGTCCTTGATGACCGTGGTGACCTTGTTGGCCTTGATGGTGATGATGTCCATGATGACCTTGTTGGCCTTGGTGGTGATGATGTCCATGATGACCTTGGTGCCCTTGGTGGTGTCCATGATGACCTTGGTGCGTTTGATAAAGAACAGCTTGCGGATGAATGTGGTGGTGTCCATGGTGATGTACTTGTTGTTGGTGATGACCATGATGGCCGTGTTGACCTTGATGGTGGTGATGTCCATGATGGCCGTGTTGACCTTGGTGGTGGTGATGTCCATGATGGCCGTGTTGACCTTGGTGATGATGGTGTCCATGATGGCCATGTTGACCTTGATGGTGGTGATGTCCATGATGACCGTGAACAACTTGCGGATACGCACCTATTCCTCCAGCTACAACACCTATTCCTGGTACCGGAAATCCTGTCTGCACTCCTCCAACGAAAGAAGGAAATGTAGTTGGTGCTCCTACTGGAATTCCTGTCTGTACACCAGCTACTGATGTTGGAAATCCACCTGTTATTGTAGGCATTCCAGCCCCTGATGTCGAAAAGCCTCCCATTGATGTAGGCATTTCAGTTTGCATGCCAGCTACCGATGTTGGAAATCCACCCGCGCCTCCACCCATCCAGCTCGGAATTCCACCGTATCCTTGTTGTCCTCCTCCCATTAACATCATTTGTTCATAACTATCCGATCCACCCCCGACGAAACCATGTGGTGCATTATTGTCCATCCCTTTCATTCCTTTCACCTCTTCTACTCAATTTAGCCTACCTTTTTTATCATATTTCCTATAGAAGAATAGGTGTTTGTCTGCACTAGAATTCCGCTTCTTTTTCTTCATTCATGATAAAATTAATTAACTGAATATTTTTTCTAGGAGGTATGTATATTGAAGAATGTAACAAAGGCTTCTATCAATGATTTAGATTCAATCGTCCATATAGATATTGACGTAATTGGAAACGATAGTAGACGAAATTATATTAAGCACACTATCCGTGAAGGCAGATGCATCATTGTAAAAGAAGAAAATTCTATCTCTGGCTTTCTAACATACGATACAAATTTCTTTGGTTGTACTTTCCTCTCATTAATCATTGTTTCACCAACTAAAAGAAGGCAAGGCTATGCAAGCTCGTTAATCTCATATATGTTAAGTCATTCTCCTACTCAAAAAATATTTTCTTCAACGAACGAATCGAATGAAAGTATGCAGAAAGTATTTAACTCGAATGGTTTTATACATAGCGGAATAGTTGAAAACTTAGATGAAGGTGACCCTGAGATTATTTTCTATACAAAAAAGCTCAGAGCATAAACGCTCTGAGCTTTTATTTAGAATGAATTAGTTTGCAACAACGTTAACAAGTTTTCCAGGAACAACAATTACTTTACGAACCGTTTTCCCTTCAATTTGGTCTTGAATTGCTTCAAGTGCAAGTTGTTCCATTTCTTCTTTTGATGCGTCTTTACTCATTGTTAGTTTTGCGCGAACTTTACCCATAACTTGAACAACGATTTCAACTTCATCTTCTACAAGTTTAGACTCATCAAATGTTGGCCAGCTTGCATATGTGATTGTTTCATTGTATCCAAGCTTGCTCCATAGCTCTTCCCCGATATGAGGTGCAACTGGTGCAATCATTTTTACGAAACCTTCTACATATTCTCTTGGAAGTGTTTCAGCTTTGTATGCATCGTTGATGAATACCATCATTTGAGAAATCGCTGTGTTGAAGCGAAGCTCTGCATAGTCTTCTGTTACTTTCTTCACTGTTTGGTGGTAAGCTTTTTCAAGCTCTTTATTTGGTGCGTCAGTAATTTTCTCACTTAATTCACCGTTATCTTGAACGAATAGACGCCATACGCGGTCTAGGAAACGACGAGCTCCGTCAAGACCATTTTCAGACCAAGCAATTGAAGCATCTAATGGACCCATGAACATTTCGTATAGACGAAGTGTATCTGCACCGTGGCTTGCTACGATATCATCAGGATTTACAACGTTACCTTTTGATTTACTCATTTTCTCGTTGTTTTCACCTAGAATCATACCTTGGTTGAATAATTGTTGGAACGGTTCTTTCGTTGGAACTACACCGATATCGTATAATACTTTATGCCAGAAACGAGCATATAGTAAGTGAAGTACAGCGTGCTCCGCTCCGCCGATATAAATATCAACTGGAAGCCATTGTTTTACTTTTTCAGGATCTACAAGTGCTTCGCTATTGTTTGGATCGATGTAACGTAGGTAATACCAACAGCTACCAGCCCATTGCGGCATTGTATTTGTTTCACGACGACCTTTTTTACCAGTCTCAGGATCAACAACATTTACCCACTCGTCAATGTTGGCAAGTGGTGATTCACCTGTACCTGAAGGACGGATGTTTTCTGTTTTCGGAAGAACTAATGGTAATTCCTCTTCTTTCACAGCTGTCATTGTACCATCTTCCCAGTGAATTACTGGAATTGGCTCACCCCAGTAACGTTGACGGCTGAATAACCAGTCACGTAGACGGTACGTTACTTTTTGATTTCCTGCGCTCGTTACTTCAAGCCATTCAATCATTTTTGCGATTGCTTCTTCTTTATTTAAACCATCAAGGAATGCTGAGTTTACGTGTGCACCATCACCTGTGTACACTTCTTTCGTAATATCTCCGCCTTTTACAACTTCCTTCATTGGAAGATTAAATACTGATGCGAATTCATAGTCACGCTCATCGTGAGCTGGAACTGCCATTACAGCACCTGTTCCGTAAGTTGCAAGAACATAGTCAGCAATCCAGATTGGTAATTTCTCACCGTTTACTGGGTTAACTGCGTAAGCACCAGTGAATACACCAGTTTTTTCTTTCGCAAGTTCTGTACGCTCTAGATCACTCTTCATTTTTACAGCGTTAATGTAAGCTTCTACCGCTTCTTTTTGTTCTGCTGTTGTGATTTCTGCAACAAGTGCATGTTCTGGAGCTAGTACACAGTATGTTGCACCAAATAATGTATCAGGGCGTGTTGTGAAAACTGTGAATTTCTCGTCTGTACCATCGATGTTGAAGTGTACTTCTGCACCTTCAGAACGACCGATCCAGTTACGTTGCATATCTTTTAAGCTTTCAGGCCAATCAAGCTCATCTAGATCTTCTAATAGACGATCTCCGTAAGCTGTAATTTTTAACATCCACTGTCTCATCGGACGACGCTCAACTGGATGTCCACCACGCTCACTCTTACCGTCAATGATTTCTTCGTTTGCAAGTACTGTACCAAGTGCTGGGCACCAGTTTACAGGTACTTCATCAACGTAAGCTAAGCCTTTTTCAAATAGTTTTAGGAAGATCCATTGCGTCCACTTATAGTAATTTGGATCTGTTGTATTTACTTCACGATCCCAATCGTAAGAGAAACCTAATGATTTAATTTGGTTACGGAACGTATTAATATTATGCTCTGTAAATTCAGCTGGGCTGTTTCCAGTATCAAGTGCATATTGCTCTGCTGGAAGACCGAATGCATCCCATCCCATTGGATGAAGAACGTTATATCCTTGCATACGCTTCATACGAGATAAAATATCTGTCGCTGTATAACCTTCTGGATGTCCTACGTGTAGGCCTGCACCTGATGGATATGGGAACATATCTAGTGCATAAAATTTTGGTTTTTCTGTCTCATCTGGCGTACGGAATGTTTTATTTTCTTCCCAGTACCCTTGCCACTTCTTCTCAATTTCTTGATGATTAAAGCTCATGAGATACCCTCCTTGAAATTATATTTATTTTCACCGCCCAAAATACAAAAAACCTCTCATCCCTAGAAAGGGACGAGAGGTTGTAGATTCCCGCGGTACCACCCTAAATTAATGTACAAATGTACATTCGCTTAGATCCGTAACGTGGATTAACGGCAATTGCTACTATTAATTTCACAACTGCAACTCAAAGGCGAGTTCATAACGAAACGTGGATTGACTTGCACCGACCGTCAACTCTCTAAACCAGCTTCTATTACTACTACTCCTTCTCACTGTTATTAGACATATAAGTTACGTGAACTATCCTTCACCTAGTATCTCTTAAGAGCTTACTAAAGCGAGGACTTCTCGGTTAATCGTTACTCTTCATAACTAACGAATTCATCTTAAGACAGCCGAGCTATCTCCCTTGTTCTAAAGGTTGTTTTATTTAAATATATTCTAAAACATGTGAACATGTTCCGTCAAACTAAACTGCAATTTTTTCTTCAACTGTTTCTTCTACTTTTACTCGTTTATCATAAATACTTGTTGCTACAAGCGCTACTACAAGCATTACCATGATTGCTATAAACAATACTTCCATATTGTATAAATCAACAATTGCTCCGCCAACGACCGGTCCGAACATTTTCCCTACAGTCGCCGCACTATTTACGACCCCTTGATAAAATCCTAATTTATCTTTTGGTGCAAGTATATTTGCAATCGTTGGAACCGCAGGCCATACAAATAACTCACCAATTGTTAATGTTACCATCGCAACGAGGAACATCGTAAATTGCTGCGCTTGACTTAACACAATGAATGACGCCGCAAAAATGAAAATTCCAATCATAATTTGCTGTTTTAAGGAACGCTTCATCCAGCGAATTAACATACTAACAAGTGGCTGCGCACAAACGATCATTGCTCCGTTTATCGTCCATAATAAACTATAATGACGAAGACTAATGTTTAATTCCTGCATATGTGTTGCAATTGCACCTTGCCACTGTACGTATGTAACCCAGCATAAAGCATATGCTACACACACGATAAGAAGTGCTTTAAATCCAGGTGTAAGTGACCAACCTTTTTTCATTTCGACTTCTTTTTGTACTCCTGGCTCCTTCTTGTCCTCCATACCACGGAATCCAATAAAAGCAATTAAGAAGAAAACAAAGTATAAAATAAAGTTCGCTAAGAAAATATAATCAAAACGATACGAAGCAACTAATCCACCACACGCTGTTCCAATCGCAATACCAACGTTTTGTCCAACATACATCGCATTAAATGCTCGTCTTCCGCCCTCTGGCCAAACTGTACCGACCATCGCATACATCGATGGGAAGACCATTCCAGAACCGAAGCCGATTAACGCTAGCCACACAACGTATAACGGCCAACCGTGGAAGAACACAAGACCTAAAATTGATACAAGTGTAATCACAATCCCTACTAAAGTTGATTTATAACCGCCCCATTTATCAAATAAAACACCGCCGAGCAAGTTTCCGATTACACCGGTAAGCGAGTTGATCATTAATACCATTCCGGCCACAGATAAAGATTTTCCTAGGTGATCATGCAAATAAATTGTATTAAAAGGCCATAAAAAAGAAGCACCCGTGACATTAATAATCATCCCAGCTACTAATAGCCATACTTTCCTTGGCATAGCTTCCCCTCCTATTCTATTTTTTTCGTTCATATATAACAGTAAAATTGTAGTCGTTTTTAAATAGGAAGGCAACTGATTAATAGTTGATGAAATTCAGATAATAGTTCGTCGGTAAATGAATTTATATTGGTTGCTTCTTGGATTATATCAGCGATTATTAGAATATATCGGCGCAACTACAAATATATCAGCGATTATTAAAATATATCGACTTACCGACAAAAAACGACAACAGTAACAATATATAAAAGGGTAGACTGCATGAAATTTTCATGCAGTCTACCCTTATTTGTACTATCCAACTTCCTTTTCTCGCTTCACACGTTCTTTAGCACTCCATTTAAACACCTTATCTAGTAGCGAGTATATTCTCCCAGATTCTTTCGTTAACAAAGGTCCTAACGATGCTAATATTAAAACATACAAAGCTGAGAACGGTTTAATCGCTGCCATTAAGCCACCCGCAATTCCAATATTCGCGACGATAATAGAAAATTCTCCGCGTGATACAAGCGTTAAACCGATATTCGTAGAAGCCTTATGCGATAACCCAGCTTTACGCCCCGCAACCATTCCAGCAGTAAAATTACCGATAAGAGTAATGAAAACTGCTCCTAATGCCAACCACACTGCTCCGCCAAGTGAAAATGGGTCTATACTTAAACCGAAGCTGAAAAAGAATATAGCTCCAAAGAAATCACGAAACGGAACAACAAGCTGTTCAATTCGATCACTATGCTCTGTTTCAGAAAAGACGAGCCCCAATAATAATGCTCCAATCGCCTCCGCAACATGAATCGTTTCTGAAAATCCTGCTACAAAGAACAAAATAGCAAATATTACGATAATAAAAATTTCATTGGACGAAATATCTAACATTTTATTTAAAAATCGTGTAGCTTTTCTAGCAACTACAAAGAATAGTAGCATATACCCTACTGCGATTAAAATAGATGTAAGAGCACCTACAAATGACGTTGCCCCTCCGAGTACTAATCCTGAAACGACTGATAAATATACCGCTAAAAAGATATCATCAAACATAATGATTCCTAAAATTAGCTCCGTCTCTTTATTACCAGATCTTCTTAAATCAACAATTACTTTCGCAACAATTGCACTCGATGAAATTGTTATAATCCCAGCAATAATTAATGTTTCTAATAAGGGGAAACCCATTATATATCCGTAAAGTAAACCTAATATAAAATTAAGCGATATATGAACAGTTCCCCCAAAAGCAATTGATTTTCCTGATTTAATTAATTTTTTAATTGAGAATTCTAAACCTAAGTAAAATAGGAGGAATATGACGCCAACACGGCCGAGGAAGGAAATAACTTCTCCACTTTCAATAAATCTTAAATCGATAAGCCCTAAATCTGGGGCATGAGGCCCCACTAGCATACCGAGTATAATAAGAAACGGGATAATCGAGAACTTTAACTTTGCAGCAAGAATAGCTGCAAAAGCGACTAATACTAACGCAGTTCCAACTTCAAAGATTAAAGTATCCATCGATTATGAATCCCCTCCTACTGAAAGCAACTCATTAATAATTCTTTTCACTTCATGTCTTTCACCTGATAATACGAGCATATCGCCAGCTTCAATGATAGAATCTGGGCCTGGATTAAAGAACTTCTTCATATTCTTTTTCAAAATGGCAATAATCGTTACGTTATATGTGTTTCGAACATGTAAACTACCAATTGTTTTTTGTACAACTGGTGCATTATTTTCCACCTTAAACCACTCAATTGATAATCCCTCAAAAGCCATTTCAATCGTATCTAAAGCTTGTGGTCTATATACCATTCCGCCCAATATAGCTGCAATTTGTCTCGCTTCAGAATCACGAAGAGAGACGCTTGAAATACTCTCTTCATGATCAGTATCAAAATGGTACATTTCTCTTCGGCCATCATCATGAATAACGATAACCATCTTTTCATTACCTTTTGTAATCACTTCAAACTTACATCCAATACCCGGCAGTTCACTCTCTCTAATATTCATATTTTCCGCCTCCTAATTTTTTAGTTACGGCTTTTATAAATCGACATCAATCTCCGTTTTAAAGCTCTCATCCTTTGAGATCCCTAAATACTTTAGTGTCTCTGATGGAGTCGCGTGATGAAAATGTTTTTGCAATAGCGCAATCGCTATCCCTCTTTTGTAAGCATGAAATCCGAACGTTTTTCGCATTGAATTCGTTCCGATTTTACCAACAACTCCAACTGCTTCTGCAGCATTATGAATTACACGATACGCTTGTTGGCGCGTAATTGAATTTGGCGTTTTATTAGATTGAAATACGTAATTTTCTCTTTTAACGCCAATAGATTGTACGTAATCTAAAAGCGCTTCTTTTACTTTTGTATTTAAATAAATATCTTGTTTAAATTTTTCATCTTTCACAGGAAGAGCATAAAACTCTTTAACAGTCCCGTCTTCATTTAATACATCTTCAAATTTCATGCTAAGTAATTCTGTAATTTTTAATCCTGTGTTAATTCCAATAACAAATAAAAGATAATCTCGCTGGGAGTGCTCTTTTAAATATTTTTTCATAGCCTCAATTTGGCTTATATCTTTTAATGCCTCTACAACTTCCATACATGTATTCTCCTCATCTTATGAACGGTAATTTTCTCATTATGTTGTCCATTTTACCTTATCATGCTATGAGATTTCCATGTGTTATCCATTATTTTCACAATATACTCAGGTGGTTCTGAAAACTTTCAATGTGGAAACTTACGATTGTATAAATACGTTGCGGTAAAAAAATGTGGGGGTAAAAGTTCAGCTTTTTTCTACAGATTGGATTCCTCCTTTCCTTATCCAGCTGCTCCTACTTTTATATTACGTTACTTATTTACATTATATTATACATTTCAGTAACATTAAAGTGTTTTTTCTGAAAATAATAAAAACCGAGCGTTTTTGCTCGGTTTTTATTATTAATCTTCTTTCGGAAGAACAATTCCTTTATACAATTGAACTGTAATGAAGTAATAAATCGCATAAATAACTACGAAAATTACGATTGGTACCCAAATACGGAAGTACGGATCGATTAAAATAAATCCGAAAATATTCATACCAACTAATACGTGAGCGATACCCACAATTGCTGGGAATAAGAATACTAAGAATAACTCTTTATAAATTGATTTCGTTAATAACTCACGGCGCACACCGATTTTACGAAGCATTTGATAACGCGTAATATCTTTTGATGCACCAGAAAGAATTTTAAACATAAGGCAGCTTGCCATCATTGCTAAGAACGCAATTCCAAGGAAGAATCCCATAAATACTGTTCCACTCGCAATGCCATAGAACCCACTATAAGCTTGATATTTACTATCCATTTGTTCAGCTTTTACATTTTTATATTTATCTAGCTGCAACTCGTCAAGTTTTTTCCATTCTTTTTTATATGTTAAAAAATCATCTGTTTTTCCGATAAATGCTATACCATCTTTACCATTTATCCCATCGTACATTTTTTGATCTACAATTTTAATTGCATGATCATTGTATAAATAATATGGATGGATTGTACTAAAAGCATCTATCCATTCCGCTGAAAGTTCTTTAGTGTTCGCATCTTTTTGATTCATCTCTCTAGAAACTGCACCTACCGGTAGTTCCTCTGAAACTTTTTTCGTATTTACTAAATCCTTCATAGACTTCATCTTTGCCATATCTTTTACTAAAGGACGATTTTTCTCTAAATCTTCTTTTACATAGTAAACGTATTTATCATCAACTTTGTAACGATATTCGCTTTTCTCTTTAAATGTAATACCGTCTAAAACTTTCTTTTCTTCAGCTGTTGGATTATGAACTACTGAATCATATATTACTAAACCATCTACCATTTTTATAACGTTATTTTTAAACGCCATACCGCCCGAAATTGCACCAGCTCCAAGCGCAACTAACATTGCCACTGTTGCAAGCACTTTCGTTAAACTATTAATTCAGAAGTTTAATTGTGCAAATGTAAAAGCGTTAAGTCCTTTTTCACTACGCTTTTTATTACTCTTTAATTTTTTAATAATAACCGGGAGAAGTGAACTAAATAGCATATAAGTACCAGTTGTTGTCGTAATTAATGCAATAAGGATTCCCATCTCTTTTAGTTTTTCCATATAGATCATAGATGCATAACCTATACCTAATAAAAGAACAGCAAGGAATGCCACTACAACTGTCTTTTTACCTTTTACTGCAACACGCTCTGTTTGCGCATCTGCATGTACTAATTGCAATACAGAAATACGTGACAATTTAATACTGTTCATAATTGCTGATAATACAAATAGTGCAAAGAAGAAGATGCAAGTAACAGTCATAGATGGTAGATAAAATGCTTTATACCCTTCACCAGCAAATTCAAGCTGTTTCATTAATAACTGTCCAATACCTTCTGCAAGTCCTACTCCAACTGCAATCCCGATTGCAAGAGACGCAGCACCTAATACGATTGTTTCAATAAACATAAGTAATGTAACTTTATGTTTTTTCGCACCTAACATCATATACATACCGAACTCTTTTTGACGAAGAGATAATAAGAAAGAGTTTGCATATAAAATGTAGAAGAACGTTATAATTGCTAATAAAAATGATCCTGCTTGGAATACGAATCCAATAGATTTAATCACTGAATTAGATTCTAAAAATGCTTTATTCAGTGCTAACGTTTGGAACATGTAAAAAATTGAAATCGACATGACAAGACCGACAAGTAAGACGATATAATCTTTCAGCTTACTTTTCAGCCCCGACATGGAAAGTTTAAATAACATACTGGAACCTCCTTTCTTACGCCTTTTGTGTACCTAAATCTGCAAGTACATCTAAAATTTCTTTGTAGAACTCTTCACGCGTACCACCGCGATGAATTTCTTTATATAGCTCACCATCTTGAATGAATAAAATACGCTGACAGTAACTTGCACTATATGGATCATGCGTAACCATCATAATCGATACGCCTTGATCTTTATTTAAGTTTGTCATCGCATCAAGTAAACTCGTTGCATTTTTAGAATCAAGCGCTCCTGTTGGCTCGTCCCCTAAAATAATTGCCGGCTCATGCACAAGTGCACGCGCTGCTGCTGAACGTTGTTTCTGTCCACCAGATACTTCAGATGGATACTTTTGAAGAATTTCTGTAATCCCTAACATACCCGCTACTTTTTCTACTTTCGGTCCAATATTACGTGATGCGACACCTTGAAGAGAAAGTGGAAGTGCAATGTTTTCATAAATAGATAAGTTCTCTAATAAGTTAAAGTCTTGGAAGATGAATCCTAACTTTTGTGAACGGAAATCAGAAAGCTCACCTTGTTTCATTTTCGTAATATCTGTACCCGCAATTTCAACAACGCCGCCCGTTGCTTTATCAAGCGTTGAAATTACATTTAATAATGTCGTTTTACCAGAACCAGATGGTCCCATAATCCCAACAAACTCACCCTCTTGAATTGAGAATGAAACACCTTTTAACGCGTGTGATTGGTTCTCACCTTTTTTACCGTACACTTTTTGAACGTTTTTCACGTCTACAACTGGTTTCGTCATATATATCCTCCTACGCTTGTTTTTCCATTACCTATTTTGCGCCTTTTGGAGGTGAACTGCTATTTGTTAACATTACAATTACCTTACACTTTTGTAATATAAAGAAGGTGGGCGTGTAAGTTTGGCTTTTCATACTAGTTCGCATTTCGGCATAGTAAATCGGTAAATGAAATTATATCGGCGATTTTTCAAATATATCAGCGGTTCTTACACTTTTATCAGCGATTTTTCAAATATATCGGCGATTCTTACACTTTTATCAGCGATTACCAAAATATATCGACTTATCGACAAAAGATGACAATAAAAATAGGCTGTTCCGCGAAAGGAACAGCCCACTGATTAAAGTTTCACTTTATTTCTTTAAAGGTGTTACCGTCCAGTACGTAATAACACGCCAAACCCATTCTAATGGACCCATTTTAAAGATTTTCATCCAAATTACACTAAACACAATTTGAATTGCATAAATTGCGATACATACATATAGCGTCTGCATGTATGTTAAGTTACCTGCAAAGTTAAATACACTACCAGCGATTAAAATCATTGCCGTTTGTCCGATATAATTTGTTAAAGCCATACGACCGTAGTATTTCAATGGTGCTAATAATGTTTGAACTGGTTTTAACTGAAGTAATAAAATTAATGCTCCTACATAGAAAGCTGAAATAATTGGTCCAACAGTAATACCAATTTTTAGAAAATGGCTTGCAGCATCCATTGTTCCATCTTCATTCATCAATATCATATTTACAAATGGGCCAGCAGGCACGTGTCCATATTGATACCATACAGCTGCCACACTTAAAACAAACATAATGCCTGTAAAAATAGCGACTTGCTTTATGTTTTTTGAAAGATTTTCAAATACACGATATTGTCCTGCAGCAAGACCTAATAAAATTAAACCAAGTGGTAATAGTTCTTTAACACCCATTACACTAAAGGCTATTGTCAAAATAAGACCAATTACTAAGTTCGCTTGTTTTTTCGCTTTATAAAACGGTAAAACGATTAATCCGCAAATTGCATATAACGTTAACGCTTCTCCAGGCTGAAACATGTAATGAATCAAACCAAAAATAAATAATGCAACTACGCGGCGGAAAAATAGAACATATCCATTTTTCCCTTTCGCAATCGCTCTTGTAATGAAGATATAGAATCCCACTCCAAATAAGAATGAGAAAATTGAGAAGAAACGACCTTCTACAAATAAGTATAGAAACCTTTGATAGCTAGCATCTACTGTATTAGGATCTGGAGTTTTAATATTAAGTAGCGCTAGAATATTTACTAAAATAATCCCCAGTAATGCGAAGCCACGAATGTAATCTAACTCATCAATTCGTTTGTTTGTAATATTGTTCCCCATAAGCAACTCCTTGTCCAAAATTTAATCCTCCCTTACTCTACTGGAAAAGGACAATTACAACTATCGGCAAACCTTACAGAAATCTTACATTATTGTCATATAGCAAAATAAAACCAGGTCATATTTCGACCTGGTTTACTCTGATTGTTTTGATTTTTGAGGTTGTCCTTTTTTACTATTACGCTGTTTTACTTGAACAATGGGATCAAGTTCATTCGAAAACTCAGCGTTATGTCCATTTTGTGTTTTTTGCTCTGGATTATTTTGATCTGAACGTTTCGCCATTACATTCACTCCTTCTTAGTGCGGTGTAATAATCATTTGATGTTGCAATTGGCGAATTGCCATGCGTGCTCTATTTAGCTGCTCACGTTGCTCATCATTCGCATGTTGTTGCATCGTTTGTAAATCGTTATATGCTTGTTCTAATTGTAACTGCGCATCTGAATACTCCATCGTATTGTAATGCTCTTGTCTCATGCCTTGGTCTAATTGTTCTTTCGCATATTCCACAGCTTGTTCCGCTTGTGTAATATACGATTCAAGTGATTGACGCTCTGCCATAATTGTCCCTCCTTGCTTCAATTCCCCTTTAGTGTGTCCCTTCCATCTCCACCTTATGAGTATGTTATAATGGATTTTGTTTCATTTTGACTCGGCTTAGGAGGGAAAGTAATGAAGGTTCAAAACCCTTTTCCATATACAAACGACAATAAACGTTATCATACATGGAATTACCATTTACGAAATGAATTTGGTGAAAAAATCTTTAAAGTCTCATTAGATGCTGGCTTCGATTGTCCGAATCGTGACGGTACAGTTGCTTACGGCGGTTGTACATTTTGCAGTGCCGCTGGATCTGGTGACTTCGCCGGTGATCGCCGCGATGATGTTATAACGCAATATCATGAAATGAAAGAAAAAATGCGCTCTAAGTGGAAAGATGGAAAATGTATCGCTTATTTCCAAGCGTACACAAATACACATGCACCACTTGAAGTGTTAAAAGAAAAATTCGAACCGCTTCTAGCAGAAAAAGACGTTGTCGGTCTTTCTATCGCAACTCGTCCAGATTGTTTACCAGATGATGTTGTTGAATATTTAGCGGACTTAAATAAACGCACATACCTTTGGGTTGAACTCGGTTTACAAACTGTTCACGAACGAACTGCAAACCTTATTAATCGCGCTCACGATTATCCGTCTTACGTGGAAGGCGTAAATAAATTACGTAAGCACGGCATTAAAGTTTGCTCTCATATTATTAACGGTCTTCCACTTGAAGATTACGACATGATGATGGAAACAGCTCGTGAAGTAGCGAAACTTGATGTATAAGGAATTAAAATCCACTTACTTCACTTATTAAAAGGAACGCCAATGGTGAAGCAATATGAAAAAGGACAACTCGAATTCCTTTCTCTTGAGGATTACGTAAGTCTCGTTGTTGACCAACTTGAAATTATTCCAGAAGACGTAATTGTGCACCGTATCACAGGTGACGGCCCACCTGATTTAATGATTGGTCCAATGTGGAGCTTAAATAAATGGGAAGTATTAAATTCCATCGATGCAGAATTTGTACGCCGCGGAAGCTGGCAAGGAAAATATGCAAATGAGGAGAAACAACAATGAAATTAGAACGTGTATTACCGTTTGCTCGCACACTGCTGCAAACGGCTGTTAAAGAAGGCGACTACGCTGTAGATGCAACACTTGGAAATGGTCATGACACTTGCTTCCTAGCTGAAATTGTTGGGGATAGCGGAAAAGTATTTGGATTTGATATTCAAAAAGAAGCAATTGAAAGCTCAACAACTCGTCTAAAAGAAAAAGAACTTTTTGAACGTACTGTTTTAGTTCACGATAGTCACGATACACTTCTATCCGTACTACCAGAAGACGCAAAAGGAAAAGTAACAGGCGCTATCTTCAACTTAGGTTACCTTCCTGGCGGTGACAAGCATATCGTTACAAAACCGAACTCAACAATTTCGGCAATTGAACAATTACTAGAAGTAATGGCACCTGAAGGAATCATCGTCCTCGTCATTTACCACGGACACCCAGAAGGACAAGTAGAACACGACGCTGTTCTCAAATTTGCAGAAGAGCTAGACCAAAAACAAGCTCACGTACTGCGATATGGCTTCATTAACCAGCAAAATAACCCGCCATTTATTGTGGCGATTGAGAAACGATAAAGTGAAACTTTAATCAATGGGGGGAATCCCCTACTGATTATTAGTTGAACCAATCGGGCATTTATGGGCAGTTTATCCCCCACCTAACTTCTTTGCTCCAACTGAATTTTAAGGTGGGAGTTTTACTGCCCGTTAATGCGGGGTAATATATCAACGATTTTTCAATTATATCTATCGTAACTCGGGATATATAAACGATTTTTTCGATATATCTATCATAACTTACAATATATCAACGATTTCTCGGATATATCGATTGTTCGACAAAACGTAACAAAAAAAGACGTGCATTCACTGCACGTCTTTTTATTATTTTCCTATATAATGGATATAAACATTCTTAAAGGAGACGAAACAATGATCGGAATACTAGCAGGAATGGGGCCAAAATCAACCGGACCATTCGTCGATACAGTTGTAGCAGAATGCCAAACAATATACGGAGCAAAGCATGATATGGACTTTCCTCATATGATGATTTATTCATGCCCAACACCGTTTTACATGGATCGCCCTATTGATCACGAAGCGATGAAAAAAGCGATTATTGAAGGAGCACAAAAACTTGAAAGTACTGGCGCAAGCTTTATCGCTATGCCGTGCAATACGGCGCATCTTTATTTTAAAGAATTACAGCGTTCTCTTTCTATCCCGATTTTAAATATAGTCGATGAAACGTTACAAGCAATTCCTGAAAATATAAAAAGAGTCGCTCTTCTCGCAACAGAAGCAACTGTTCAATCTAGGATTTACCAAGATGGGATTACAAAGCGTAATATAGAATACATTCATCATGAAAAATGGCAGGAAAGCATTAATCAAATTATTACTTGCATTAAATCTGGAGAGATTGAAGAAGCTCGCGAATTGTGGAATGCGCTCGTTTTACAATTGAGAGAGGAAGTTGATACGGTAATTATCGCATGTACCGATTTGAATGTGGTGGCGAGTGAGGATTTTGTTGATTCCTCTCAATGTCTTGCGAAAGCGGTTGTTAGGATGTACTTATCAAATATAAAGAGATCTTCATAAACATAAAAAACACTCCTTCTAAAATGTGTTTTCTGTTTAATAAAAATCCCACAAACTTTTAACTTTCTTCACAATTCTTTCAAAGTAATCACACTTAATCTCGCTATATTAAATAAGTAGTTATTCATATAGGGAAGGTTAGGGGAACTGAAAGTATGAAAGTAAATCGTTCGCTTCATTACATTTTTTGGCGTTGGCATTTTTATGCTGGGCTTTTTATTACGCCGCTTCTTATTACGTTGTCACTAAGCGGAATTGGGTATTTATTTCGGGAGGAAGTTGAAGATTTCATCTATAAAGATTTATATTTTGGGAAGAGCGCCCAAACAGAATCTATTTCGATGGCTGATTCTATTTCCTTAACAGAAAAAAAATATCCACATTATAGCGTGGCGAAAATTAGTGAGTTTAATGGGGATTATAATACGAGACTTACGATTACAAATGAATATACAGGGCAACAAAAGTATGTGTATTTAGATAGCAATAATCAAATTGTCGGAGATCAAAACGCAAGTGAAACGTTTGCCAATATAATGCGGGAATTACATAGTTCTCTTTTAGTTGGTGGCACTGTCATCAACTATACTGTAGAACTTGCGGCGTGCTGGACAATCTTTTTAATTGTAACTGGTTTGTATATGAGTATACGACAGTTCAAAAACACACCAGTATCCAATAAGCGAGAAAAAGCAAAACGACGTCATTCTATTATCGGTATTATATTTACAATTCCACTCGTTCTGCTAGTCGCATCTGGATTGCCATGGTCAGGATTTATGGGTAACCAAATTTATAAAATTGCGTCGTCGAATGAATCGCTCGGATATCCGAAATTGTATATGGCGCCGCCTGAATCAAAGGTAAAAGAATTGCCATGGGCAACAAGAAAAGAAGCTCCTCCTGAATCGGATTCAAATGAACCGAAAGCTATTTCTGTCGATGAATTACAAAAAGGAATTGAAATAAAGAAGCCATACGTTATCTCACTACCAGCTGATCCGAAAGGTGTATTCACTGTTTCGAAATCGAGCGGTTCTGGTATTACAGGTATGCATGTTGCACCAAATGAAGAGATAACAGCTTACTTTGATCAATATAGCGGAAAGCTTATTTCCAAAACGGACTATCGTGATTATGGATTACTTGCACAATGGTTCACTTACGGCATCCCGCTTCATGAAGGCCATTTATTTGGATGGCCAAATAAAATATTATGCTTACTAACAACATTATCTCTACTACTTCTTATTTATTACGGAGTAAAAATGTGGTTAGCAAGAAAGCCGAAAGGAAAATTAGCAGCACCTCCAAAACAAAGAGATAAGAACAGTATATTCGTTTTCTTTATCATGATGGTTATACTGGGCGCTGTCATGCCTTTATTTGGATTATCTGTATTAGTGATTTTTGCGATTGAACTTCTTATGATTGTATTTTCAAAAATACAATCATAATGAAAAGAAAACCACTCTACATGAGTGGTTTTCTTCATCACTGCGCTGTTTTCTTCATCACTGCGCTGTTTTCTTTCGGTACATCTTCCCGTTCCAATAGAAGAATCGTGAAGTGAGGCCTCCGTACTTTACAATGCGCCGTGCCATTTTATGCATATTCTTTTGTGCTGATACTTTTTGATCTGATAAATAAATACCAAGTAACCCTCGGCTTATAAGGCGATGAAACTTCGCATGAGGCAAATCACCAATGCTCTTCTCCGCTTCTTCTACAAAATGTTTCATACGATCTAATATCGCTTGCTCGTTTTCGTAATAACTACAGAAATTCAAATCTCCGCCTATACGGTCTTCTTCTTGATCAATGAAATAATCAAGTAAGATATGAAGCCCTTGTACGTAAGGGAAGTATCCTTGTCTAATTTTCGCAATATCTTCATCATGTAATTCATCATGAAAGGCATATGCGACAAGACAGAAGATTCCAAGCGTAGAACCGGCACATGCTGAAAATTCAAACCAACTCATCTCTGGTAAGTTTTCTTTATGCGCTTCAAACCACTTTTGTAATCGTGGTTCTCTTTCTTCTAATTTTACATGTTTATGAATTTGTAAATCACAATAATAACAAGCAAGTTCATGAAGAACAGGAGCAATTTTGTCATAGTGCTTCGTTTTCTTTAAAACATCTTGGCATGTTTCAACAAGTTCATCTAAATAACCACCATCATCTTGATCATCACGATAACGATAATAATTACCGCCGCCTTCTACTTCAGGTGATAATGCCATTAACATCGATTCATGCAGTGCGGCAAAATCATTTGGATCAAGTGATGTACTGCGATCACATAAATTATCTAAATAGTCGCTGATTGTTTGATACGCTACGATAAAACGAATACATTCTTCTCGGTGTTCATTTGCTAGCAGAGCTAAAATGCCACCGCCCTCGCAATGAAACGTTTTATGCTCAATACTTGCGATTGCCTGACTATGAAGCTCATCATTCGGAATATGGTAGGCACGCTCTTTCCACATCGCTAGCTCATGGTGTACAACCGGAAACACATCACGGTATACTTTCGCCATGAGCGTTATGGGATTACTCGGTACGTTCACTTCTTCCTTCATCTCCTCTATTAAATGTACAAATAATGATTTATTTGTTTGTTTTTACTATATTATTGACATGCATTTCAGTAAATGACTGAATATAACTCAAAATTTCATCACGCTCATACTCATTTAATAGCTCGTGATAACAATTCGGCCATTCTTTAAAAGCCTTATCACTTATTTTAACATTATCAAACCAAGTGCGGACACGTGTTTTATCTACAAGTTTATCCTCACAAGCTTGCATTAGCAAGAGCGGAACATCTGGAAAATCATCTATTTTTTTATGAGCAATTTCGATAGACTTAATCAATTCACTATACCAACGTACTGATACTTTGCGCAAGAACAAAGAATCATTCTCCATTGCATCTCTCACTTCATGGTTACGTGTTGACATTTCCACCGTAAGATTCGTTGCAAATTGCAATTTTGGAGCCACAACATTTAATATTTTTGAAGCAAATTGAAGCGGAGCAGAGGGTCCAGTCACTACCCCTAAACAAGGCGAACTCAAAATAATACCCTCTACATCTTCTCTCTTCGTTTCTTGCATCATACGAATGACAATAAGACCACCCATACTATGACCGAATAGAAAAATAGGTAACCTATACTTTCTTGCTTCTTTCACCCATAATTTAACTTCCTCTATGTATTCATCAAATGAATCAATATGTCCTCTATTTCTTGAAGTCGTTCCATGTGACGGAAGATCCCCCATCACGACGTGGTAGCCGATATGATTCCACATTTCCGCAACGGCTTCGTAACGTCCGTGATATTCCATTGCGCCGTGCACAATAACAATGACAGCCTTTGCTTCCTCCGCTTCATAATTCCACATACGGCTCTCCTCCATTTCACTCTTTCTCATAATTTGATACACTAAAACTAGTCTCTAGGAAAGGAAGACTTTACATGATATATCCTTACAAAGAAAAAAATCCGAAAATTGCGAGTAGTGCTTTTATCGCTGACTATGTTACGATTACAGGCGATGTTTCCGTTGGCGAGGAATCAAGTATTTGGTTTAATACAGTCATCCGTGGTGATGTGTCACCGACAATCATTGGAGACCGAGTAAATGTACAAGACCAATGTACACTTCACCAAAGCCCGCAGTATCCTCTTATTTTAGAAGACGACGTAACAATTGGGCATCAAGTCATTTTACATAGTTGCCATATTAAGAAAGATGCTTTAATTGGAATGGGATCTATTATATTAGATGGTGCTGAAATTGGCGAAGGAGCTTTTATCGGCGCTGGAAGCCTCGTCTCACAAGGAAAGAAAATTCCACCAAACACGTTAGCTTTCGGTCGTCCCGCGAAAGTCATTCGTGAATTAACAGAAGAAGACCGTAAAGATATGGAGCGTATTCGCACGCAATACGTTGAAAAAGGTCAATATTATAAATCATTACAGAAGTAAATTTCCGCTGCCATAAGATTGGCAGCTTTTTTATATAAAATCTAACTTTTTCTTTACAAAACATTATTACTCCCTCAACAAAATCTTATTAAAATAAAAGCTAATATCTCCATATATATGTAGATGAGGGAGGAGAATTTTCATGAAGGTCAGTGGATTATATAAAATAGAATGTTACATTTTCAGAGGAATTAACCGCTACTTTGATCAAAAAACATTAAATATCTTTTTCAGCAATATTACTCATATCGGTGGCGCGACTTTCTCCATCGCACTCACACTTTTCTTTTTAATTTTCGTAAAGGGAACTTTGCATCAAGCTGCAATTGCAACTGCTATTTCGTTAGCAATTAGCCATATTCCTGTGCAAATATTAAAAAGGTGGTATCCGCGAAAACGTCCTTATTTAACAATTCAGGATGCAAAATATCCAGTCCATCCATTAAAAGACCACTCTTTCCCGTCTGGTCATACAACAGCCGTTTTCTCTGTCTTCATTCCATTTATTTGCTATAATCCAAGCTTACTTGCTTTCCTATTACCGTTAGCATTATGCGTCGGTATTTCACGTATTTATTTAGGACTTCACTATCCGTCAGATGTATTCGTCGGTATGTGCCTTGGCACTTGCTCTGGCATCATCTCTTTTTATCAATTCATCCCACTTTTCACATAAAGGAGTGATATGATGAGAGTCGCCATTTTTACCGATACTTTTACGCCACAAGTTAACGGGGTTGCGAAAACGTTAGAGCGATTAACACAATATTTTCAGAAAGAACAGATCGCCTATTCTGTTTTCGCCCCTCAGCATACAGCTGAAGATAATTTTGTAGCGAATGTGAATAAGATGAGAAGTATCCCGTTAACAATATTATATCCAGAATGTCGTTTTTCTTTTCCTACTCCGCGCATTAAACGGGAACTACTTTCCTTTAAACCTGACATTATTCACATTGCCACACCTTTCAACATGGGACTTTGTGGATTGTATTATGCAAAAAAGTTAAACATCCCAGTTGTCGGTTCTTATCATACTGATTTCGATGCCTATTTACGTTATTACAAAATCGAATTCCTCTCCAATATGCTGTGGAACTATTTAAAATGGTTTCATAGTCATATGCAAAAAAATTTTGTACCTTCCTTTGAAACATTACATCAATTAAAAAACAAAGGCTTTCAGACCCTCTCTATATGGGGACGTGGTGTAGATTGCACACTCTTTCATCCTGCTTACAATACAGACCTATTCCGAAAAAAATATAATATTACAGCGAAGTATGTCCTTTCCTATGTTGGACGAATTGCTCCTGAAAAAGATATTGATACGTTGCAACACCTTATCGTTAAAACAGCACATACTCGTAACGATATTCATTGGCTCATTGCAGGAGATGGTCCTCTAGCAACAAGTTTACGTGAAGCTGTTCCGAAAACAAATATCACTTTTACTGGCTATTTACAAAGTGCAGATTTAGCTGAAGCATATGCTTGTTCTAACATAATGGTGTTTCCATCAGCTACTGAAACATTCGGAAATGTCGTACTTGAATCACTCGCATGCGGTACACCTGTCATTGGTGCAAATAGTGGCGGGGTTAAAAATATTATTACAGATGGAAAAACGGGAGTTCTTTGTCCGCCTAAAAATGAAGATGCATTTCTATCATCCATTTATTTTTTATTACAAAATGCAGAAAAACTTGAGCAGATGGGAATAGCAGCTTCATCTTTTGCGAAATCAAAGAGCTGGGATGAGATCTTTCGTGGCTTGCTTAACCAATATGAAGAAGTCCTTCAGCATAACGCATCAGAGTTGCTTGCTTAAATAGAAAAACTCCCTTCAAAAAACGAAGGGAGTTTATTACATGGTCATAAATTTTAGTTTAATAAATGATACATAAGGTTAAGCATTGTTTTATTTCTATATTAATTATACCAAAAATAAACATAACTAAACAGACTTGTAATAAAAACCCATAAAAATTAATATATGGTTATACAGTATTTTAACTGTATAATGATTTTAAAAATTCCCTTTAAAATCAACTTACTCACATACCTTTATACAGCAATTGTTCCCCAATTCTGTATATCAAAAAACCTTTCATTCATTTGAAAGGTCTTTTTGAGCCTGCACATATTCTTCTTTCGTATTTACATTTATAAACCAATCCGCATTCGCTTGTACATCTTCTCCAGAAACATATTTCACATTACATTGTGATAAAAGCTGGCCCACACTTCTTTTTTCTTCCTGAAGTAAAGCATAAATCTTTTCTTTCACGCGGTTGTGATACGCTGCAAGTAACGGTTGTTTTCTTCCATTAATAATAGGTACAACCGCATCATATTCATTGCTCGTTTGCTCTAATAAAATGGTAAACCATTCATGCGAAACATTTGGCGCATCGCAAGGCATAATAGCGTACCAATCTGCTTCTATGTATTCCATACCTGATACAATGCCGGCCAGCGGTCCATTCCCTTTATAGTGCGGGATATCCTCTATAACAGGAACTTGTACGAATTGCTCTACTCGCTCTTTTATATCAGTACGGCTAATTACTACAATGTCTTGCAAAGTATTTCCCATCACTTTCACAATATGCTCAACAAAAGTAGTTCCCTTCCAAATTGCTAACGCTTTCGGCTCACCAAACCTACTCGACATACCACCCGCTAACACAATCCCAGCACACTTACTCATTGGCGATGCAGCTCAAATGTAATATGGCCTAATTCCGGTAAAATTAATTTATTCATCGCAAGTCGAACCGCTCCGCTAGACCCTGGCATCGAGAAGACTACTTTGCGCCCAATTGTACCACCAATCGCTCTACTTAACATTGCGCTGCTTCCGATATCTTCTAAATAACTAATCATACGGAACAGCTCACCAAATCCAACAATTTCTTTATCTAATAACGCTGATACTGCTTCAATTGTGACATCGCGTTTCGTAATACCAGTACCGCCATTTGTTAATACAACATCTACATCTTCCTTATGATAACCAGCTAACACTGCTTGCTGAATACTTTCTTTATCATCTTTTACAATTTCATAAGAAGTTACTTTATGTCCTGCTTCTTTTAACAATTCATGTAATAGTTGTCCGCTCTTATCTGTTTCTTCCGTACGTGTATCGGAAATCGTAACAATCTTGCAACGCACTTCTTTTGGAGCTTGTTTTTTATGTTCAGTTACACTCATTTTTTATCTTTCCTTTCTTAAAGACTTTTCTTCATTTTATCATACATACCTTTACACAATTATGCATGAAACCAATCATGCGCCATGATACAATATAAGTATGCTAACCCACAAAAAGGAAAGTGCACTTTCTTATACTCCTAGACTACACATCTTTAGCTACTCTTTATATTTTCTACATAATAGAATTCAATTTTAAAACTTGTACTAAAAAATAAATTGGAGGTCTACATAGTATGGAACTTTATAAAAAATTAACAACAACATTTATCCTCTTATTCATCGCTTCAATCACTGTCGGCTTTTCCTTAAAAGGTGCAATTCCATACGCTACATTAGTAAGTATTATATTCGCGACACTATTTTTACTAAGTAGTGCCTTTTGCGCAAGTAAAGCACGTCAAATGAAAGGTTGATTACATATGTTCAAAAAGAAATCAATCTTTTGTAAATCATGTAAAACAGAAATACAAACGTATGAAAAAGCGTGGATTCATATGCCCATTCCGGCGAATGGCATGACGAATATGAAAAAGTATATTGAATTAGAAGGACAAATTTATTGTAGTTCGTGTGTTGAGATAATGAACAAAAACCAATAAATACAAAAGGGGTGTTTACATTGTTTGAATCAAACCGTATCCAGTTACGAAAGTTTTCCGAAGATGATATTCTAACATATTATAAATGGCATAATGATGTAGACGTTATGAGTTCAACTACACTCACTCTTGATAAATATTCCTTTCAAGACACAGAAAAACTTTGCCAGCAATTTATTCATTCTTCGAACTCTAAGAGCTATATCATTGAAGAAAAAGCTACGCATCTTCCAATTGGTATTACTTCTTTAATTCATATTGATTCGTATAATCGAAACGCTGAATGCATTATTGATATTGGTAAAAAGGATTACTGGGGGCAAGGTTATGGGCAGGAAGCTTTAACCCTATTATTGGATTATGCATTTTTAGAATTAAATTTACATCGCCTTTCTTTACGAGTATTTTCTTTTAACGATAGAGCAGTTAAATTATATAAATCACTTGGTTTTCAACATGAAGGAACTTGTAAAGAAGCTATATTCCGCAACGGCACTTGGCATGACATTGAACTCTTCGCTTTAT
This sequence comes from Bacillus cereus group sp. BfR-BA-01349, assembly GCF_022663795.1. NCBI lineage: Bacteria > Bacillati > Bacillota > Bacilli > Caryophanales > Bacillaceae > Bacillus > Bacillus cereus group sp. BfR-BA-01349. Next base: position 46,160 of record NZ_JAKUGE010000008.1, on the reverse strand, counting down.
TCCAACGTAATTATAAATAAAAAAAGCTTTGCGCTCACCGCGCAAAGCTTTTTTTCATATATTATAGACCAGCTTGCTCTTTTAAAGCTGCAGCTTTGTCTGTACGTTCCCATGATAGATCTACATCAGTACGTCCGAAGTGGCCGTAAGCTGCTGTTTGTTTGTAAATTGGGCGACGTAAGTCTAGCATTTTAATAATACCAGCTGGGCGAAGATCGAAGTTGTTACGAACTAGTTCTACTAGTACGTCTTCAGATACTTTACCAGTGCCGAATGTATCAACTGAAATTGATACTGGTTGTGCTACACCGATTGCGTATGCAAGTTGTACTTCTGCTTTTTCAGCAAGACCAGCTGCTACGATGTTTTTCGCAACATAACGAGCTGCATATGCTGCAGAACGGTCAACTTTCGTTGCATCTTTACCAGAGAATGCACCGCCACCGTGGCGAGCGTATCCACCATAAGTATCAACGATGATTTTACGTCCTGTTAAACCAGCATCACCTTGTGGTCCACCAATTACGAAGCGACCAGTTGGATTAATGAAGAATTTCGTTTCTCCATCCATTAATTCTGCTGGTACTACAGCTTTAATTACGTGCTCTTTTAAATCGCGATCGATTTCTTCCCATGTAACATCTGGGTGATGTTGTGTAGAAATTACGATAGTATCAACACGTACTGGTTTACCATTTTCATCATACTCAACTGTAACTTGCGTTTTTCCATCTGGACGTAAGTATGATAATGTATCATCTTTACGTACTTCAGTTAAACGGCGAGCTAATTTGTGAGCAAGCGAGATTGGAAGTGGCATTAATTCTTGTGTTTCATTACATGCAAAACCAAACATTAAACCTTGGTCTCCTGCACCAATCGCCTCAATCTCAGCGTCAGTCATTTGACCTTCGCGTGCTTCTAGCGCTTGGTCAACACCCATAGCGATGTCAGCGGACTGCTCATCGATAGATGTTAAAACAGCACAAGTTTCTGCATCGAATCCGTATTTTGCGCGTGTGTAACCAATGCCTTGAATTGTTTCACGAACGATTTTCGGAATATCTACGTAAGTAGAAGTCGTAATTTCCCCCGCTACCAATACTAAACCAGTTGTTACAGTTGTTTCACAAGCTACACGTGCATTTGCGTCTTTTGATAAGATCGCATCTAAAATTGAATCAGAAATTTGGTCACAAATTTTATCTGGATGTCCTTCAGTTACAGACTCAGATGTGAACAGATGACGTTTTTTTGTCATGTGGTAAACCTCCCTACAGTAATTGTATATATTGTACGGAACTCATCCTTAATTTGCCACAAACTGCGACATACATTTATTCTCCCACACAAGCATACAGAAAAACCTTTCCTACTTTACATAGAGGAAAGGTTTAATTTGCTACTTGCATACTGCTTTTTGCCCTTCGCTCTTATCGTTCGAGACCTGTAGCCTCGCACAGGTTTTAGCACCTATTCACCTGCATTTATCAATACAAGTGAGGTTGCTGGGCTTCATCGGGCCTGTCCCTCCGCCAGCTCGGGATAAGAGAGTATCCGTCCCAACCTATACTAAAGAAATGATATTCATTTGTCAATTAATATTCACATTTTCCTGAAAGTTTTTCTCAATACGCCTGAAATGAAAGATTAATAGGGAAATAATGCATTCACACAAACAAAAAGAAATAAATAGTATACATTATTTATATAATTGTGTTATACTCTTGTTGGGGATTACGAGAAATATTTCATTAAATGAAAAGGATGGTATATAAATATGAGTACTGTGAATGTCCAAATTGGTTTACACGAATTATTGAACGGAAGCAATGCACAGATTCAACTAAGTGTTCCGCAATTAGTGGAAAAAGTATTAATGCGAAATGAAGGGAAATTAACTTCTACTGGTGCCGTTTCTGCTTCAACAGGAAAATATACAGGACGTTCTCCTAAAGATAAATTTATTGTGAAAGAAGCATCGGTTGCTGACAAAATTGCTTGGGGAGCTGTGAACCAACCGATTTCTGAAGAACATTTTAATAAATTATATACTAAAGTTTTAGAATACTTAAAAGAAAAAGAAGAGTTATTCGTCTTCAAAGGATTTGCAGGCGCTGACCGCAATTACCGCCTACCAATTCAAGTTATTAACGAATATGCATGGCACAATTTATTTGTACATCAATTATTCATTCGTCCAACTGAAGAAGAATTAACGACTCATGAATCAGAGTTCACAATTGTTTCTGCACCGAATTTCAAAGCTGATCCAGCTGTTGACGGTACAAACTCCGAAGCATTCATTATGGTTTCATTCGAAAAACGCATCGTATTAATTGGTGGTACAGAATACGCTGGAGAAATGAAAAAATCAATCTTCTCTATTATGAACTTCTTATTACCTGAACAAGATATTCTTTCTATGCATTGTTCTGCAAACGTAGGTGAAGAAGGCGATGTAGCATTATTCTTCGGTTTATCTGGAACAGGTAAAACAACATTATCTGCTGATCCAAACCGTAAATTAATTGGTGATGATGAGCACGGTTGGTCTGATAACGGTGTATTCAATATTGAAGGCGGTTGCTACGCGAAATGTGTAAACCTTTCTCACGAGAAAGAACCACAAATTTTCGATGCAATCACATTTGGATCTGTTTTAGAAAACGTTATCATTAATGACCAAACGCGTATCGCAGACTATAACGATACTACTTTAACAGAAAATACTCGTGCTGCATACCCTATGCATGCGATCGACAATATCGTACTGCCAAGTGTTGCTGGACACCCAAATACAATCATTTTCTTAACTGCTGATGCATCTGGCGTATTGCCTCCAATCAGTAAGTTATCAAAAGAACAAGCTATGTATCATTTCTTAAGTGGTTACACTAGTAAACTAGCAGGAACAGAGCGCGGTGTTACATCTCCGCAAGCAACATTCTCAACTTGCTTCGGTTCACCATTCTTACCACTTGATGCATCTCGCTATGCTGAAATGCTTGGTGAAAAAATTGAGAAACACGATGCGAAAGTATTCTTAGTAAACACTGGCTGGACTGGTGGCGAATACGGCGTTGGTAAACGTATGAACTTAGGTTACACTCGTGCAATGATTCAAGCTGCATTAAACGGTGAACTTGCGAAAACTGAAACAGCTAAACATGACATCTTCGGTCTTGAAGTTCCACTTCACGTACCAGGTGTACCTGACGAAGTGTTAATGCCTGAACAAACTTGGGCTGATAAAGCTGCTTACAAAGCAAAAGCAATCGAACTTGCAAATGAATTCAAAGCTAACTTCAAAAAGTTCGACAGCGTATCTGAAGACATTATTAACTTAGGCGGTCCAATCGCTTAAATTAAAACTTTCTGTTGAAATAACCCTTTACTCATATGAATAAGTGTCGTGTAACCGTAAAGTTTCGCGTACTCACCGACAAAACCCAATGCGGCTTAACGGTTACACACACTTACATAAAAAAGAAGCTTACGTGAAAACGTAAGCTTCTTTCTATATCTTCTCTCTTCATCTATGACTTACCTCGATAAATTACAGAAAATTCATTTTATAATCATTCGTTTTCATTTTTTTTATGATACAATTTACATATACAGGAAAGGGTGAGACTTATGAAAAATTTTTCTCGTACAGGAAAAGTTTTATTCGGTTACGGAGCGATCCAACTATTTTGGGGACTTGTGATGCTTAACGTTAATTTATTTCAACATACAAGTGAAACGATAAAATATATTATTCTAATTACCGGAATAATTTGTTGTATTATATCCAACTTTTTTAAAGAACCTCAAAGTCATACTAATACGTAATTTCATGTTAACTTAATGGAAGCGGAAACCTGCATTTTATGCAAAGTTACACTTCCTGTTGTAATATCATCACTTATCCCAGAATAAACCGATTTTCACATAGCCAAATTATGGATTCGGATATATAAATTATATCCCTACTCGCTACATCTCTCTGTTTTCACACCACATGGGGCCAAAAAAGTCCCCGACCGCTTCTATCCGTGGCTGGATCATCTATCCCATCTAAAAAGAAGTCTTTTAGCTTTTTATCTTTTTAATTCTTTCTCATCTTTCATGCTATAGTATCCTAAATTAACAACGATTAAGAAATAACCACCCATAATCCCTACTGCAAATGCCCACATAACCATGTGGTGCTCAATTTCGTACATAATAATAGCACCCAAAATGGCAGCTGCAAAACGGTTAAACATACCGAGTGTCGGTGCTTTCGTCTTCTTTACAATACTATCTCCAAGCTTCTCAATTCTTCTCCCTAAAAGCCAAACGCAATACATACTTACAATAAGCCCAATTCCAGCACCTAAAAAGTGTGCTGAAAACGGTGTTAACATCCATCCTAGTAACAAAATACCTAGTATATAATACGATTGGATTTTAAATGATCTTAGTGACATACTAATCATGCTGTACCTCTCTTCATTCGTTCTTATCTATCCAACAAAAAATTTCTTTCAAATTCATATTCCTTACATCTATTTCACTCAAATTAAAAACAACATAAACAGTATGTTTATGTTGTTTTTAATTTGAGTGAAATAATATTATACAAGATTTCAAACATCATATCCTCATATTTTGTGACGGTTTTTCAAACTTTTTTCGTCCATTTATGAAAAAAATGATATCAATCTATGAACATACGGATATGATGTAATAAGCACACAAATAAAGGGGGCGTCTAATGATTTATTTTTTAATGGCTCTCATTCACATCATTATCCCTGCACTTATTGGACTTTCATTGTATTGGTACACGAAAAACCATAGCATTTTTTACGCTGTCCTCGGTGTTCTTCTTCCAGATATTATTCTTATTACACTCTTCCGTATTCCATTTTTAAACTTAATTCCACTTATTACTGCTATCTTATTTCTCATCTTCTTACCAAAAATAAAAAAATAGGAAAGCAGATCATAGGTGATCTGTTTTCCTATTTTGATATAGGTTCCCCTGCAATAGAATGAACTTTTACTTTCTCCGATTTCACAAACCATAGACCAACAAAAATGATAATTCCACCGATGATTTGTTGAAACGATACATATTCATTTGCCCAGACAGCTGCAAATAGAACCGCTACAAGCGGCGTTATATACATATATACCATCGTATGTGACGCCCCAATTTTTTGAACACCAACATACCACATTACTAGACCAAATACTGTTACAAAGAAAATAGAATATAGTAAAGCAAATAGTGTCATTTCGTGAGTAATGTGAAATGGCATGACAAACACATGTGGACCACTTAACAATAATAGCGGAATCGCACCGACTAATGCAGACCATGCTGTAACACGTAATGCTGAATATTTTTTAATTAATGGTCCTGCTAAAACAGGATAAAGTCCCCAGCATATTGATGTAATAAGTCCAATTCCATTGCCATAAAAAGAACTAGTAAGCGAATGTCCTGCTACTAAAACTAATGCTGCACCAACAAAGGCAGTCATAGAACCGATTAACTTTCGAGAAGAAAACTTTTCTTGTTTCAAGAAAATCGCAAATGCAGTTGTAAAAATAGGTGAAATAGAAATGAGTAAAGAGGCATTTGTAGCAGATGTATATTTGACAGTTTCCATAAATAACGTTTGATACAGTACAATACCTACAATGCTAACGATAATTAATCTAGGTATATCCTTTCGCTCCATATAAACCGACTTCTCAATAAAAAAGGTAAGGAGTAACAGAAGCGGTGCCGCCGCCATCATGCGAAGTGCAGTAAACTCAATTGCTGTAAATTCTAAAAGTCCATACTTCGCAATTGTATAGTTAATCCCCCAAATAATAACAACACTCAAAATTAACAACTCAATTCCCCATCTTCTCATGCGTATCCCCTCCGCAAAGAAGATTATACAGAAAATTCAATCATATGTACATTTCATTATGTGAAAAAATCTTTTTATTATATGAAACGTTTTGGTAAATGAAATTATATCGACGATTTTCTGAATATATCGGCGCAACTCCATTTATATCGGCGATTTTCTGAATATATCAGCGCAACTCCATTTATATCGGCGATTTCCCAAATATATCGACTTATCGACAAAAATCGACAATAATAGCGACTTATAAAATAAAAAAGGTGATTCCAAAATACATTTTGGAATCACCTTTCCTTTACTATATTCGAACGTGTAACTTCATATTTGGATTATAAAACTGGCTTGGGCTCTTTAACTGAAAAGTTCCTCCACCTTCATGCCAATCAACAGTTAACTTATCATCCATAAATACAAGCTTTGTACGATCAGCGATAAAGTTCATTGTGCTTGATTCAATATCCACATCGCGCTCATCTTTCTCTGCTACAGCTACTAAATCGATAATTCCGCTCATAACACAACCGCAACCTTCATTATCGTAAAATAACTTTATATATTTCGCTTCACTTGGAATCGTATCCATAATCTTTTTATATGCTGCTTCTGTTACAGTAACGTACATACGTTAATCTTCATCCTCTCTTCTCTTATCATTCATATATTGTATCACCATTTTTCTTAAAAGTTATATACAGAAAATTAAGACTAATATACAATGTATGTGATAAAGTTTCAGCAATCGAGCTTTTATGAATAGTTCATGCAGAAGAAAGGAGGTTTACTATCCGTGTTCAAACTACAACGATATCCTATGTTATTAGGGTCTATTGGGTAGTTTCTTCATTTCTAGCGGAATACTGTTACAGCATGTACTTCCCTATTCTCATTCTATCGGCTGGATTCTAGGTTTTATTTGTTACCTATCCGCTTCTTATTTTACTACGAAGAATACAAACAACTCATAAAGCAAGAATCATCTTAAGGAGGATTATCAAACATGCCAGCCTTAAAAAAAATAGAGCAATCACTCAATCACTTATTCCAAATTGAAAAATACGGAAAAGATAGTGCCTTTAGTCGATTTATCCCAGCCGTATATGATCCTATCAAATTTCCTTGGCAACAATTTTTCGACGCAAATTTTGTAGATTTATTTAACGGCCTTATGATGCACGGATCTGAAAATGTAAACAAAGTATTTTTAGCTGTATTCCCTACAGATGACGTTCTTGAAACATTCATTTCACAATCCACATCTGGTGATTTACTCTTTATGCACCATCCCCTTGTAATGGAGTGTGGTGATCCGCTTGGAAGATCAGGTCGCGGTTTCATACCAATTCCCGAAAAATATTTGCAAGGAATAAAAGAAAAACAACTTTCTATATATACATGTCACGTACCAATGGATTTTCATCAAACGCATGGAACGAGTATTTCAATTGCAAAAGCATTAAACGCTACTGTAGTGGACGACTTTGCATATGGAGGTCCAGAACAAGAACCAATTGGCCTTATTTGTGAAATAGATGAAACATCAACAGAAGCACTCCAAAAACATCTAAAACAACTCTTCCAGATTCCTTACACAGACTTCGAAGGTAAACGACATGATTCCATTAAAAAAATCGCAATTATCGCTGGGTGTGGCGATGTTGTATCTTTAATGAAGGAAGCAGAAGAAAAAGGTGCTGAAGCATATATTACAGGAGAAATCCATTGCCATATCGACAATGATTACGGCCGACATAAATACTCGCTCATTATGGATTATGTAAAAGAAACGAATATGTCTCTAATTGGTGTGTCACACTCTGCCTCTGAATATTTAGTGAAAGAGACATTGATGTATGATTGGTTTAAAGAAAATTTTGATGTGGATGTTATTTTGCTTCCGCAGGAGAAATGGTGGCTCTAACGCTATCATTTTTTAAATTTATATACACAATACAATCGCCCACAGAAAAATAGAGAAATGTGAAAGCACCACCTGTACCAACGTAAATGCTTTCGTTGTGCCGGAAAACGAACCTACTGGTAGCACCGAGTTTACTGGTGCTACCAGTATTACAGCATGAATATATATTCTATTTTTCTAATCACTGACATATAGCAATTCATTTCATAAAAAAAGACCCGAGATTCGGGTCAACAAATAGAAATATAAATGAACTACAACAAATAACAGACAAAGCCATTATATATTTTTCATAGTAAAACATCCATTATTTTCTTTTTACACTATCAATATATTATTTTTCGTTATAGTCCTCTTTTTTAGAACGTCTACCTAAGAAGAACACAAAAACATTACTTCCAAATAAGTGATGTTTTTTCTATTTAATGCAGTGGTAACATAACCTCAACCGTTGTTCCAACCCCAACTTCACTTTCAAAACTCATTTTACCATTGTGGTCTTTAATAATTTTTTCTGTAACTACTAAACCTAGACCAGTTCCTGTTTCTTTCGTTGTATAAAAGGCTTCATTTAACTTTGGAATTTTATCTTTCGGAATACCACATCCCTCATCTTTCACTTGAACGATGATTCCATCTTTTACAGTAACTTTAATCGTAATTGTTCCCCCAACTGACATTGCTTCAATTGCATTTTTGATTAAATTAAAAAAGACCTGTTTTAATCGTTTTTCATCACATGTAATGGACGGTAAGTCTTTACTGTAAATACCTTGTATGTGGACTCCTTGTTTTAAAGCAGGCTTTTCCATAACTCGAATAACATAAGAGATAATTTCTTGTATGTTATGAGTTTCTGATTCTAGTGATTTAGATTTCTCAAATCCACTAAGTTCTGTAGCAATTATATGAATCCGATCTACTTCTTGTTTCATAATATCACTATAAATTTTATCCTCTGGATGCTTGTCTGCCTGTTTATTCACAAGTTTTTTTAAGTTTGCTAAAGGTCTTCTAATCTTATAACCAATAACCGTTGCCATTTTTCCAACAGCTGCTAGTTTTTCTGTCTGTTTTATTTCTTTGTCCATCATCTCAAGCGTACGAACGTAAGACTGAACCCTCAAAAATATAATCCAACATATAATAGTAAATACACTATATAATGCCATTGGGATTAAAACGAGAGAAGATTGAATAATGATTCCTGTAAGAGCGTACTTCCCGACAAGTATCGCTGGAACTAACCAGAAATATCTTTTGTTCACAAAGATTGGTGCGAACAAAATAAAAAATACTTCTACTATATTTCCACCGTCAAATTCCGCATCGCTACCATAATAAATCATAATGTTATGGATACAATCTAATACATTATAGCCAATTAGAATAATATACTTTACCACAAAAACATTCTTCCATTTCATAAAGTATATTCCAATGCAAAACAATACTACCGTCAAAAGGTAAAGCCATAAACCTAAACCATCTTCAAACTTTCCTACGCCTTCTTGCTCTCCCGCGATTAAAGGTACGATAAATTCATAGGCAAGATCATACACAAAAAATATAATAAAAAATAAACTTAAAAATACTTTCAATGCCTTTATTTCTTCATTTTTAAATATATAGCCTTTATTCATATGGTAACTCCTAGCTTTTCTTCCACTTGGATTTCAGTATTTCCACACTTCCTTGGGAGAATGATGTCTATTCTCGTTCCAGTATCTCTTTCACTTGAAATATGCAGCTCACCAAGGTGCTCGGCGACAATTCGATTCGCTACCGTAAGTCCCAGACCAATTTTATCTTGTTTCGTTGTATAAAAGGCTTCTGTAACACGGGTTAAGTTTTCTTGCTTAATACCATGACCATTATCGATTACGCTGATTATTACATATTCTTTCCCTTTATTCTCTAATTGTAAATGTAATATGCCACCTTGTTCCATTGCCTCTAAAGCATTTTTTATCGTATATAAAAAGACTCCTCTTATTTTTCGTTCATCACATTCAACTTCTATTGTTTTTTCTTCCACATTAGAAATAAACTGCACGTTTAATTCATTCATTTTTCCGCGAAGACTTGTTATTACTTGTAATACAATTTTTCCTACATCATGTTTCTTATAAATAGAAGGTTTGCATGTAGCAACTTCCATCAACTCACTTATCATATTATTCATATTTTCTATTTCAAAAATCATACGTTTATAAATAGGATCCTCTTCATGCTTCTCTCGTTGTAATTGCGTAAATCCTTTTAATGAAGCCAGTGGATTTTTAATTTCATGTCCAACAGTCGCTGCCATTTTTCCGATTACTGCTAATTTTTGTGATTCACTAGCAATCGCAATACTTTCCTTTACAGCTGAAAGATATTGTAAAAATCGATTTAAAATGATATATGCAGCTATTAACATAAGCGTACACATAATAAGGAACATAAATGCTTTTATTTCCTCTAATACAAATAAATAAATTAAATATTTTCCTAAAATAGAGGAAAGCAAAAACACATAAAATTTTTTATTTAAAAATATGGGTACAAAGAAAATGAGAATAATTTCTATTATATTTGTCGCATCAAACGCCGCCTTATTATAAAAAATATACGAAACTATATTAGCGATTTCTATCCCTATGTATGCAAATATCCATGCATATTTAACAAGGTTTGCCTTCTCTTTTTTCAGTAAATATATATTCACGCATAGTATTGCTACTCCGCAAATAACTTGCCATATTATGTTGTATCCCTTATCCATTATTGATTTATCTTCTAATACGATTGCATAGAAAATTTGATATACAATAACAATGACATATAACACCCATAAAAGGATTTTTGCATTCCTTTCTTCTTCTTTATATGATAGAAAACTTTCTTTCACTTCAACACCCCTTCAAAATAACATCTCAAAGAATACCATTTATTATAATAAATGATTTTCATAGACAAACAAAGATAAATCGAACATTTGAGGAAAATCATCCCAACGATGCAATACCTTCATGCTATATACAAGCATAAAAAATGTAAACAATAATACGTATATTATGGGAGGTGTTTTTTATGTATGGCAAAAAAATAAAAAGACCGAACAACTCCAATCTTTCATGCGTGAAAATGAAGGAAAAGAGATGAAAACTCTTTAACTGCCAGTGATCGTTTCCGAACGATTAGGCATAGTGCAGGGAAATGATACTTTCTTAACAGGCTCACCACTCCTTTATGATGGATTACTTCTTATCGGCGGAAAGATGGAGGATCATTCTCTTAACAAAGCAAGTTCATTTTTCGTAGAATCATATAATCGCTTTAAGCCGATTGGCTCCTTCCAAAACTGCTCTTCTATTATTCAATCTTTAAATATCGAAGGAAAACCTGTTTTTTTAATAGAATAAGACCCTACGCGACTAGCAAATGAATTTATTAAAGCTATAACAAAACAACGCTTTTGGGATAGAACATATTCATAGAATAGGGGGACATTTATGTTTGTTACTGTCGAGAAAGATGTGCATATTTTTGTGCAAGACGTTAATCCTGGTCCAGGTAGTAAGACTGTTTTCTTCGTTCACGGATGGCCTTTAAATCATCAAATGTATCAATATCAACTCAATGTTTTACCAGAGCATGGCTTTCGCTGTATTGCCATGGATATACGAGGGAATGAGCAATCTGATAAGCCATGGACTGGTTACACGTATGATCGATTAGCCGATGATATCGCAATTGTTCTGGAAGCACTTCAAGTAGAGAACGCTACATTAGTCGGTTTCTCAGTTGGTGGTGCTCTTTCTATTCGCTATATGTCTCGCTATAATGGGCGCCGCATTTCTAAGCTCGCATTAATTGACGCTGTCTCCCCCTCTTTCGTTAAAAATCAAGAGTCCCCTTACGGTGTACCGAAAGAACAAGCAGATGCTCTCATTAATCAAATGTATGCTAATTTACCAAAATTTTTAAATGACGTATCTTTATCCTTTTTCAATAGAAACTTAGGGGCTGCAACCCTTGAATGGTTTTCTTATCTCGGTATGCAGTCCGCTTCTTATGCCCTTATCAAAATTTTACAAGCAGCTGCAAATGAAGATGTAACGAAAGATTTAAATAAAATTAACGTCCCAACAAAAATCTTCCACGGCGTTCACGACCAACTAATTCCTTACAAAAGTGCTGAACTTACACAACAACGAATTAAAAATTCTCAGTTACATGCTCTTACAAATAGTGGTCATGGTTCACCAATCGATCAAGCGGATGAATTAAATAAAGAACTGATAAAATTTTTACAAACATAACAACTGCAATATAAGAATGAAAGTTAACATAATCGTTTTTATAAAACATAAAATTCACACATTTCTCACAAATACACGAATAAAACGATTACATTTTCATATATACTAAATGTACAAGTAATACTCCCTAAACCCAGCTTGTCTGGTTACCCCGTTAAATACTATGAAAAAAGAACTTGTATCGTTATACAAGTTCTTTTTGTTTCTTTTATTTAAAGAGGATATCTTTACTATATTGATTTCCAACGAGTAAATCATATTGAAGCATTTTATATTGCTCTAACATTTCGTTTTGTTTCTTTGTTAAATCATTGATTACTTCTCCATTTTTATCAACTTTTAATTCATCTCTAAGCACTGGTATTTCCTTGTAAAGTTCCGATAAAAATTGATAAAATAAGGATTTATTTAATCCTGCATAATCAAAAATAAGATTAGAAAAATGAATTGGGCTTACTAAACCTATATTATCATTTGGCATATCAAAGTTTGCATACATTAATAGCGGCGTTTGCGCCATCGCTAAACGTTCACTCGGTGTTTTTTCATTCGTTATATACCCGTTTTCTTTATAAAAAGATTTATTTGTTCCTAATGATGGAAGATGATCTCCAAAGAATACTAATAATGTAGGTCTATCTAAATTATCTAGTTGCTCTATTAAATATTGAAGTGCCTCATCTGAACGTCTTAATCCTTCTGTATACGTCTCTAATTCTCCTTTTGATTCTTCATTTTCTAGACCGCTAATTTCTATTAGGTTTTCACCAAATCGGCCTTCTGTAAATGGAAAATGATTTTGCATCGTAACTGCATGAATAAATGTTGGCTGTTTTTGTTCCTCTAACTCAGCAATTATCTCTTTACTCATCGCTAAATCACTAATATAATCTCCATCAATATCTACATTTTCCATCGTGTCCTCTGCATTAAACTTATCAAATCCTAACACCTTATATACATCGTCACGTTTAAAGAATGTGCGACCAAATGAATGAATTGCACTTGTATAATAACCTTCTTTTTTCAACGCCGTAGGGATTGATGGAACTTCTTTCTTATTTGTAATAACCTGCTGATATGGTATAGAACCTGGCTTTAACAAACTCATTGAATAACTTGTTAATGCCTCAAATTCAACGTTCGCTGTATTTCCCCCAAATGTAGGAGAAATAGTTTGTCCCCCAGGAAAGTTTTCTATATAATGATGCAAATTTGGTACAGGATCTTCACTAAAAGAAAGGTTGGTTACTTTCGTCGGATCCCAAAACGATTCACTCATTACAAAAATAATATTCGGTTTCTCTTTTTTCTTTTGATTCCCTATATTTCCACTATATTGTTTTTTTATATCGTTTGCTATTTGAAGCATATTTTCTTTAGAATAATTTTTTGGTTTTTCCATAACTGTTGTATCTAAATTGCTAATAAACCCAAGTACAAAACCATTTGAAGCGTAGTTCTCATTTTGATTCCACAAAACAAAATCTACACCTGATTTTTGAAATACTTTATTCATAAATGTATTCGCAAAATTACCGTACGCATATAGAACAAAAATAGATCCTACTACTAATAAGGCTCTTATTCCTAGATGAATCTTTACATTTTGAATATACCTTCTCATATATATCCCTGCTACAATACAAGCTACGATACTTACGATAATGACAAAAATATAACTCCAACTAAAATAGTCCATCACCATCGGTATAACAGATTGCATATGCGTAATTTGTGTGAAATCAGAAGGATATAACGGATCACCTCTGAAAATAAGCTTCAAATAATTCACAATACATAAAATGACTAACGTACAGCTCGTTAAAACCATACTTAGAAAAACCTTACCTATTAAATTATATACAAGAATATATATTGCATAAATTACTACAAAACTTAATATAAACTGCATATTATAAAAGTAAACCCAATTCATTGCCTCTATGAAACTCATATTAACTTGCATGACAATATAAAATAACGCTACTGTATGAGCTAATAAAAGTAATATAAAATGCACTCGCAGGGATGCTCTAAGTATAGACATCTCTTTTTTATTGAAATGCGTAATATAAAACGTTATGCCCCATATGAAAATCATCATAACACTTAAAACAAGCTTTTGATTTAAATGATCTTTCATCATGTCTAAATTAAAAACCTTTAAAATCATAAACAGCATAGTTATTACTAATAAAGTCACCATACTACTTATAATGCTAGAAATTAATATATTTCTTTTTGGAAGATGAAAAAGTGTAGAACCATACTTCAATTCATTCCCTCGTTTCTATGTCTTAATTTCCCCCGCATCGAAAGAACTATTTCTATTAAAATAACATATATTACATATTTCGTCTGCATACTTGCTTCTACTATAAATGTATTGTCTTAATATTCCCTTAATCAACAGTTAAATTGTGGTATACAAATTACTCATTCTTGAAAAACTTAATTTCAGCATTCCACTTTATGATATAATAACTATGTTTTGGAAATCCTTAATACTATTAAAGATTTCACATAAAAATACGAAAGAATTAATAAAAAAGGAGTTGCTCATTTTTGCTTACTAAGTTTAAGAGTTTGCCTAAAGCGGTATATGCAATTTTGGCGCTTTCTTTCCTGTTGCACGTTTTTTGTTTAGTAAAACAGCCAGGATTAGATGGAGAGTTAGTCAAAGTAACATATGGTGCAAATGATGCCTTTAACTATTCGTTAACAGCTGAACAACTATTAAAACATGGTGTATTTGGTTATGTGTATTTAGAACCTAGTGAAGTTCCAGGGAAAAATGCATATATTACACCAGGTCAGCCATTACTATTAGCTGGCGCTATGATTATTTCTGATATTACATCAATTCCTTACTATTACGTAGCAACTGTTATTAACATGATCATGAACCTTTGCACAGTGCTATTAGTATTCTTAATAGGAAAAGAATTGTTCGAAAAAAACATTTATGGAATTGTTGCAAGTATTTTATATGCTATTTATCCAAGTAACTATACATACTTCCGTACATTGCTAACAGAAGTTCCATCCATATTCTTATTGGCGTTATGTGTATATGTATTTGTTCTCGCATGGAAATACAATAAAGTGAAATTCCATATATGGTTTGGAATTGTCGTTTCAATTTTACTTATGTTCCGTCCAAATCCAGCTCCAATGATGCTTATTCCTGTTCTTGTTGTGTTATTTACATATGGATTTAAAGAATCCATTCGAATCGGATTGTTATGGTTTATCGGACCTTTCTTTATTATTGGCGCATGGGTTGTTCGTAACTACTTAGCACTCAACCAATTTATTTTATTCTCAACCCAAGGTGCAGATCCACTAATTGCCGGTGCAGATCCATTTAATAAAATTGGATATGAAAATATAGTAAATGAAATGAGAGCTAAAGGCTTAGATGACAAAGGTGCATACGCAAAAGAATTAATTAAGAACGGATTTAAGACGGACTTCACTTATTGGTTCTCTTGGTTCACTGTCGGTAAAACAATTGAATTATTCAAAACAGCTCCTGCTGTAGACCAATATCGTATTCACAACTTTATGCAACTATGTCATAGAGTGTTTACCATCGGTACATTCTTGAGCAGCTTCTGCTTCATGCTAAATTCATTTAAACATAAACGCGTTATGATGCTAGTAGCAAGTTCAATTATTTACATTATCTTCTCAAACTTATTCTTAGCAATTAATCGCTATGGATTTTTCATTAATCCTCTTATGTGCTTAATTCTTGCATACGGATTAATTCACATTGTGCAGAAGCTTCCATTCTTCCGCACTAATCAAGCATAATAAGAAAGAGGTCGTCCACCGTTGGACGACCTCTTTCTTATTCCCCCACACTTTACACACGGCCAATTTGTCCATTCTGTAATCACACTTTAATTCCGTATGTATGTGTGTCTGTATTTGTCAAAATATCTTTCACAACACCACTCACTGTTTTACGTATAAATGCAAGTTTTTTACAACTATTACTATAACGAAAAGAGAAAATGATTAGTATGTGTATTATATAAAAGGAAGCAGCCATATTTTCCATACGATACATACGAGCACTATAACTACAAAATCAAAAAAATCTAATCTCGGTCCTTTTTTCATATTCATATGTAGCCACATATGAAACCATTTTATTTTTGTATATTTATAGATGTTTTTCTTTGTAAATCGGTAAATAAGCATTTGCATAATAAAAAATCCGGCCACAAAAATAAATAATAAGATGAGAAATCCAATCACAAAATTCCTCCTATTTTTGTAGCGTTTTTTCTACTATCCGATTTTTCAAAACCCACTCTTCAAACTGGGCACTTCCAAATTCCCAACTAAGATCGCGAGCATGTACAGAAAAAACGTAATAACCGGCATATTCGTCCATAAACCTACCTAACTCTACATCGTCTTTCTGAATACCGTATACTCCAAAATTAAAATACACATCCCATACGTCTTCATTCTTCCTCTTATAAGCAATCGATTCCATATCACATTCTGTCCCGAAATAATCAAGATGTAAATGTACGCTATCATCGTATTCGTACTCCATTTTATCACCCCTTATATTTGTACTTCTTTACCACCCAAAAAATTCCTGCTATCTACACTCACATATGGGCACTTACCTACATATCATGCTTGTAGAGTGACTTCTAGGAGGTGTTATATAGTGAAAAAATTAATCGCGATTTTTTGCATCATGTTACTAGCTGTTTTTACTTTTGCTGCTTGTAGTAGTAAAAAAGAAAGTACGAAAGAACAAACTCAAAACATTCGCGTCGGCGAAGTTACCCATTCTCTCTTCTATGCCCCATTATATGTCGGGATTGAAAAAGGATTTTTTAAAGATGAAGGACTAAATATTGACCTACAAACAACAGCTGGTGGCGATAAAACGATGACCGCCCTATTATCTGGCGGAATTGATATTGCTCTCGTCGGTTCTGAAACGTCTATTTACGTTCATCAACAAGGAGCGAAAGATCCTGTCATTAACTTTGCACAGCTTACACAAACAGATGGGACATTTTTAGTTTCACGTAAAAAACTAGACTCTTTTAATTGGAATGACGTAAAAGGTGTTACATTTTTAGGACAGCGTAAAGGCGGCATGCCGCAAATGGTTGGGGAATACGTTTTAAAGAAAAATGGCATCGATCCTCGGAAAGATACAAACTTAATTCAAAATATCGAATTTGCTAATATTGCAAATGCCTTTGCATCTGGTACAGGAGAGTTTGTGCAGCTCTTTGAACCGACTGCAAGCATATTCGAAAAAGAAGGTAAAGGTTATATCGTCGCTTCATTCGGAAATGAATCTGGTACTGTTCCTTATACAACGTTCATGGCAAAAGAAAGTTTCTTAAAGAAAGATAAAGCTGCTGCTGAAAAGTTCACACGTGCGCTCTATAAAGCACAGCAATGGGTTGATACACATAGTCCAGAAGAGATTGCTGCTGCTGTTTCTCCGCTATTTAAAGACACTTCGAAAGACATTACAGTAAAAGTAATTGAACGGTATAAAAAACAACATTCTTATGCGACAAATCCACTACTAGATGCGGAAGAATGGAAACAGCTCCAAACGATTATGAAAGACGCTGGTGAATTACAAAAAGAAGTCCCACATGAAGCGCTCGTCAATACAAAAATTGCCGAAAGCGTTATTAAGAAATAGAGGCGAAGTGTATGAGTTTTTTACAAATACGTAACGTTTCTCACTGTTTTTTCGCAAAAGAGAATGCCAAACTTGTTCTTGAAGATATGAGCTTACAAGTGGAAGAAGGCGAATTTATTTCTATACTCGGCCCAAGTGGTTGCGGTAAAACAACGCTCCTCTCAATCATTGCTGGACTACTTGATCCAATTGATGGTATCGTCTTTTTAGATGGTGAACCAATTACAACGAAAACTTCATCTATGGGATATATGTTGCAGCAAGATTACTTATTCCCGTGGAAAACGATTGAAGAAAATATTATGCTTGGACTTCATATTCGAAAGATTTATGATGAACAGATGAAAGAACATACTTTAAATCTTTTAAAACAAGTCGGTCTACATGGGATAGAAGGACAATATCCTAGTGAACTATCCGGCGGTATGCGTCAACGTGCTGCTCTCGTTCGAACGTTAGCAACTGATCCGAAAATTTTATTACTAGATGAACCATTCTCCGCACTCGATTATCAAACGAAATTAAAACTAGAAGAACTCGTTTTCAACTTACTAAATAAATATAAGAAAACATCACTACTTGTTACTCACGATATTGAAGAGGCGATTGCGATGAGTGATCGTATTTATTTACTTCAAGCGAATCCTGGAAAAATCGCAAAAACCTTTATCGTCCCGGAAAGTATCCGTTCTTTATCACCGTTAGAAGCACGCCATCACTACGATTTCCCAGCCCTCTTTCAAGATATATGGAAGGAGCTGGAACGACTTGGATAATATAAAACAACTACATGAACAATTTCGAAAGAAAGAACGCAGGCGTGCTTGGATTGCTCGCTCATTACAGCTTTTACTACTTATTCTTTTCTTTGCACTATGGGAAATAGCTAGCAAAAAAGAATGGATCGATCCTTTACTCTTTAGTTCTCCTTCGAGTATTTGGGACCTCTTCTTAACGAAATGGATCGACGGTTCACTTTGGGCCCACATATGGACGACATTGCTGGAAACAGGAGTAGGCTTCATTCTCGGAACGGTACTCGGTGCTATTATTGCCACGTTTCTTTGGTGGATGCCACTTCTAGCCCGCATACTTGATCCTTACCTCGTCGTTCTAAATGCAATGCCAAAAGTTGCACTCGGTCCAATCATCATCGTTATTTTCGGTCCAAACATTTCATCTTCTATCGCAATGGGAGTAATCATTTCCATCATCATTACCATTCTCGTTATTTACAGTGCATTTCAAGAAGTCGATTCTAACTATATAAAAGTGATGGACACATTTGGCGCAAATAAATGGCAATGTTATAAGCAAGTCGTTCTCCCTGCATCCTTTCCAGCAATTATCTCAACGTTAAAAGTAAATGTTGGTTTATCCTGGGTCGGTGTTATTTTCGGAGAACTTCTCGTTTCCAAACAAGGACTTGGCTACTTAATTAGCTACGGATTCCAAGTCTTTAACTTCACACTCGTCTTACTTAGCGTACTACTCACATGTGTTCTTGCAACTCTTATGTATGTATTTGTTGAGGCATTTGAAAAAATTCTAATTGGAAAAAGAAAAAGAAGCTGACTCAAAACAGTGCGCTATAGTCAGCTTCTTTCTTTTACCTTTTATCACACATTTTCGTTTCATTTGTAATGTTTCCATCCGCAACCGTAACTGTATGGAAACAGTCTTTCACACGTACTGTAACGACATTATCTTTTCGATCTATCACATGATAATCATTAAACTTTTCATTCAAAGCACTACGAATTTGCTCCCCTTCAAAAATCGGAAAACCGTGAGACATTACCCAAATGAGACCAGCAACAGCAAGAATCGTTTTCATACGTTTCATTACCTCCTCGAGAGTAAACTTATAGTCCCTACAACACGCGCATTATAATTGTGTCTAAATTGTGACATTTTTATACTAATTCTATTTTATACCGCAAGTTCCTTCTTCTTTTTAATAAAAATACAGAATTTTCAATTTTATCAACATAAAAAAACGCAAAGAATTAAAAATTCTTCACGCTTTTCTTTAACGAAACTATATCGAAAGCATAACTCACATTAGTCTCCACTTTGTTGTTCTATCGTTTTTGAAACATCATATAATCCCGACAGCACTTCCGCTCTCATTTTTACAAGCTCAGGGAACTGATAGAAGAAAGCAATTTTTTTATATTTTAACTCTGTTCCTTCTTTCACCTTTTTTGAATCTTGTAAAATGAACGCTGTAAATGTATCTGCGATATCCTCCGTTACATTTGTTGTTCCATACAGCGATACAAAATCATCATGCTTTTCTTTATAAAATTCAATTTGTGCCTCTTCACTTTCTTCTACTTTCTTTTCTGTCCACTCTTGCTCAATTGGTTTCCAAAATTCATTATAAAATTGGTTAATATACGAAGTTTTTCTCGCACATCCATTTTTCAAGAACACCGTGTTACATTTATTTCGATATGATGAAATGTCTTTCTCTTCATCAAACGCCTCTAAATATTTCCTATCCACTGGTACTTGTTTATGCCCAATCGTTAATACGTGAGCCGTTTCATGAATTAATGTTTTCATCACTTCATCTATATTCACCCCAGAATCGAGCACGTCTAAACTAAGCAACCAATCTCTCGGGTCATCCATACTTGGCATGACATGGGCAACAACGCCGTCATAACCATCCGTTATTAGATCAAACCCTGTTATATTCTCACGATATTTCACTGGAATGAGAGTGCGATACATGTCCCATAACGTTTCATGCTACTCTCTATCTTGTCGCTGGCTTAACAAATCATCTTTTGCTACTTCGTCATCTGCAAAAACTTTATTCAATCTCTTACGATCCAATTTCTCAAAATAAGGATCTACAATTTCATCATCATCGATATAATAAGAAGCTAAAAAGAAGTAATTGTCATCCTCTTCTTTTTTCTGTTCCGCCTCTTTCATATTCATACTTTCATACTCTTCTATGTCATAATCCTCTACTTTTTCAAGTTCTGAAAGTCCCTCTATCTTTTTATATACTTTTTGTAATGTTTTATCTCCTATTTGCGTGCACTCTTCTTCTGTTTTACAAATTTCTTTTTCTTTCGTAACCTCGATAGCACTCTCGCATCCTGCAACTAAACTGCTTGCTATAATACAACATACTAACTTGCCATACAGTTTCTTCATACAATCCCCCATTATTCCATTCTACAAAATATCATAATCATTTTTTTGCGAATATGCGATAATTAATTATAAAAACTGCAAGGAGGCTTCCCATGATTCGTGCAATCTTATTCGACTTAGATGGAACACTATTAGATCGGCGCCAATCTTTAGAACAATTTATTTGTGAGCAATATAATCGCTTCGCCTCACATTTGAAGAGCATAGAGAAATCAGAGTATTGTTCTCGATTTCTTGAACTCGATAATAATGGCTATACGTGGAAGGATAAAGTATATGCTACTCTCCTTTCCGAATACAACATTACTACTTTAACGCAAGAGCAACTACTACACGACTATATTACAAACTTCCAACATCATTGTATTCCTTTCAAAAACACGCATGAACTACTTCAACAGTTAAAACAGCGAAACATTAAAATTGGTATTATTACAAATGGTTTTACTGAATTTCAGATGAGCAACCTTCGAGCACTACATATACATACGTATACAAACGCCATTCTCGTTTCGGAAGCTGAAGGAATTAAAAAACCTCATCCTGAAATTTTCGAACGTGCTTTGCAAAGACTAGATGTGAAGGCAGAAGAATGTCTTTATGTTGGAGATCATCCAGAAAACGATGTGCTTGGTTCTGAACAAGTAGGGATTCTTGGTGTTTGGAAAAAAGATTCGTTTTGGGGGAATTTTAAGCATTCACGTATCGTAGATGATTTGTTGGAGGTGCTTTCGTTTTTAGAGGTGGAGATAAAGTGAAACTTTAATCCGCCCCCACCTGAAAGAAATATATGCAAATAACCAATTCCAAACGACAAAGCAATTATTATAAAAAATAAAGAAAAGTTTAATTTAACCATCGAAACAGTAACAGTCGTTTCTTTTATCCATCTTTCCCCTCCTAAAATGTAAATATATCTTTACAAAATTGTATAATATACCCAAAATAATATAAAGATATATTTACATTTATTCTTACATACAAAAAAAGAAACCGGCTACTTTACTTCGTAAAACAGCCGATTTCTTCTATATGTTTCATCGTACGCGCTAATACGTCATCGCGCATTATAAAGCTAAATTTTCTATTCGTTTTAATGTTGTCAGGAATGTCTTTTAATAAAACAGACCCTTTCGTTTCTTCGTAATGCGTATGTTCTTCTACCGCACTAATTGTTGCAAAATAAATGTTTTTAATGATTATTTTGTCTTTTCCAGATACTTTGTATTGTCCTAAGTAAGTTAAATCAGAAACTATGCCGCCGGTTTCTTCATGAACCTCTCGAACTGCCGCTTCTTCCGGTGTTTCCCCTAGTTCTACTTTACCACCTGGAAATTCAAGACCGCGACGTAAATGATGCGTTAATAACCATTGATCCCCGTACCGGCATACAACCCAAACATGCTTTGGCTCAGGAGAAAATGGATAACGTTCAAACGATAATTGTACAGTGTTGTGGTAATAATCTTTAAATTTGTACATGCCATTACTCCCCTATTGATGGTTACAAGTTTTTCCTACCACAAATTGTAGCATATTCTCGCTTTTCTGCATAATATTATCCAATTACAATCCATTGATTATTCCCATTTGCGCGACTAATTCTTTCGTCTCATGATTTCCTAAATCATAAATCATTTTATATGCTTTTTGTAGTTGTTCATCATATCGGTCATTATTTGAATCGTGATGATACTCAACAAATGGAACGTGGGAGCGTACAAATGACCCTAAATCTTCTACATATGCTTGATCGAAGTGCTCTCTTAATTCCGTAATTTCTTCATCATTTGCGGAAATCTCAAAATTATAAGTATCCGCCGTCTTCACTTGTGAAATTTGACCGTTTCCTATTGATATATAATATGTTTTTTTCGTATCCATGTAATACCCTTCTTTCATCCTTTTAATTTCTATTGTTTTCATCAATTACAAAATTATGTAAAATAAAGAAAAGGAGGGGTTTTATGTTCAAAATATTAATTATCGGTATTATCATCGTCCTAATCATCCTCGTACTCTCCATCATGACAATTAATAAAGGCTATGCTTATAAACATTCCGTCGATAAACTAGAAGATAATCCTTATACAAAAAAGAATAAGGAGGATTCATAATATGCTTCGTATACTCCGCATCACAATCGCCCTCACTGTGATCGTTATGTCGGCAATTGGATTATATACAGGTCAAAATAAATTTGTACCTCTTTCATAATTTCTATTAGGGGTTTTAATGTTTCTCATCGCATTTGAACAAATAAAGAAAAAGGAATTAGCAACTGGACTTATTTGTATTATTGCTGGTGCCTTCATTTGGATTGTTCTCATTATTACCTACATAAAATAGAGGCGGTCTTTTATGCTAAAAGGAGTCCGGATTACTTTATCACTTATTGCCTTATGTATAGCAACCTATGGATTTTTTACTGGTAGTAGAGAAATAATGCCTTATATGTTCATCTTTTTAGGAGGTATGGCCCTCACCATAAGTTTAGAGGAAATATTAAAACGACAAACAGGAGGTAGTCTGCTCGCTCTACTAGCAGGAGCCGCTGCTTTATTTATTGGTTTCACAGAAATATTCTAGTAAATGGTCTAAAGGAGGCCATACAATGCTAACTCTAACTATATTACGGATTTTTTTAGCATTTCTCATGCTTCTCTTACTCACTTTAAGCACTTATGTCCATGTTACCGATAATTTTTCACTTCTTCCATACTTACAATTTATTCTCAGTTGTTCCTTTATTCTTCTAGGAATTAATGAATTAAAATCCGGACGAAAATCAATGAGTATCCCGTATTTTTTCGTTTCTGGTCTTATATTCTTCTTCTTAATATCGAACTACTTTCACTACATGTAGAATGAAATTTTGACCAATTTAGCATTTATAATTATTTTCTCTCAGTAACTATGTCTTTCTACTAAGGGGGATTCCATGTTAAAAAACATTCGAATTATAATCGCCACTATCGCTCTTTCTCTCGCCCTATTTAGCTTCTTTGCAAACTTCACTATTCTTTTACCTTACGTGTTCATCCTTTTAAGTATTATGTGTATCCTTTTTGGAATCGATGAAATAAAGCAGCAGCAAAAAACGAAAGCATTTATTTATTTTCTCTGTTCTGCCTTTGTTTTATATGTTGGAGTATCTAATATATTTTCATAAAAAAGAAGAGTATGGCCGCTCTTAGCACAATAAAAAAACTGCCCTTTCACAGGCAGTTTTTCTTTTTATCCAAAAACTTTCTCAAGTTCATCTTTATCTTGGCTTAACCAGAAGTTCATTAAGCGTTGTGCTCCTTCTAAGTCGTGAAGCTTCGCTTGACCACATTGCGTTTCATTTGCAGCCGGAATTTCTGTAATTTGAACCGCATCTTTTAATGTTAGTTCTAATAAATCAATGATTTCTCGAACTGTCGGCGTTCCGCTCACTACAAGATAATATCCTGTTTGGCAGCCCATCGGTGAAATATCGATAATATCAAAATGCGGATAACGATCAATATATTTACGTAAATTAAATGCTAATAAATGCTCTAACGTATGAATAACATCTGGTTTCATTGCTTGTTTATTCGGTTGACAGAAACGAATATCAAATTTATTTACAATACCGTCACTACCTACATTGTGAACTCCGCAATGTCTTACATAAGGTGCCTTTACAATCGTATGATCTAATTCAAAGCTTTCTACTGATGGCATACAACATCTCTCCCGCTTTTAATTTAATTCCGTTATATCCAATATGATATAACGGAAATGCACATTAGTAAAGTATTATGTACAGTCGTGCTATAATACTTTAAGAGTATGCTGAAAAGGAGACCGTTATGAAACAGATTTTTATTGGGATTATACGCTTTTATCAAAAGTTCATTTCTCCGATGACACCACCAACATGCCGCTTTTATCCAACTTGTTCTCATTATGGATTAGAGGCGTTTCAAAAACATGGTGCACTCAAAGGCTTTTGGCTTACTTGTAAGCGTATATTAAAATGTCACCCTTTCCACCCGGGAGGATTTGATCCTGTCCCAGATAAAAAGGATGACAAAGTAAATTCTTAATTGTCGTAACCATTCACAACTAAATCTAATTTTCCTGTATCAGGATCTATAACAAGACCGTGAACAGGTACTTCTTCCGGAAGTAATGGGTGGTTGCGAAGTACCGATACGCTATGTTCTACACTTTCTTCCACACTAGAGAAACCGCGCAAGAATTGTTCTAAATCGATTCCAGAATAACGAAGCATATCTAATTTCTCTTCTGTTATACCGCGTTCTTTCATTTTCTCAATCGTACTCCTTGCTTGAATTTTTGCCATACCACAATCATGGTGACCAACTACACATACTTCATCAGCACCAAGTTCGTATACAGCGACTAAAATACTACGCATAATACTTCCAAATGGATGTGAAATAACAGCGCCTGCTACTTTAATAATTTTCACATCACCGTTACGCATATTCATCGCTTTCGGTAATAGTTCAACAAGTCGTGTATCCATACAAGAAATAATTACCATCTTTTTGTTTGGAAATTTCCCCGCTACAAACTCTTCATATTTTTTCTCTTCAACAAATTTCTCATTGTACTGCAAAATCTCTTCTAATGACTTCATAGTAAAGGACCCTCTTTTCTCTCATTTACACTACATAAATAGTGTACCAAAATATGAAAAACTCAAAAAGGATATCGCTTCATAGTAAAAATAAGATATTTTCAGATAATCGACATAATTCTTTCAAAATATACACACAGCTTTGTAACAAGTTTCACATACTTTAAACGTATTTTCACTATAAACTGATTGTAGATAATGTAAAAAAGGAGTGAATATTTATTATGTCCGACGTTCTGTTACTGAGTCGTTTTCAATTTGCAATTACTATTTTTTATCACTTTTTATTTGTACCTTTGACAATCGGACTTGTCATTTTAGTAGCATGTATGGAAACTCAATACGCCCGCACATTGAATCCAACATACCGTAAAATGGCAAATTTCTGGGGTAAATTATTTACAATTAACTTCGTAATGGGGATTATAACCGGGATTACGATGGAATTTCAATTTGGAACAAACTGGTCTGAGTACTCCAAATATATGGGAGACATTTTCGGATCACCTCTCGCAATCGAAGCACTTGTTGCCTTCTTCTTAGAATCTACTTTCATGGGAATATGGTTATTCGGTAAAGACAAAATTTCACCAAAGTTCCGTGCCTTCTGCATGTGGATGGTTGCACTTGGAACAAACATTTCCGCACTTTGGATTATTACAGCAAACGGCTTTATGCAAAACCCTGTTGGCTACGTAGTACGTAACGGCCGCGCTGAATTAAATGATTTCTGGGCACTCGTTACGAATCCATACGCTTGGAATATGTTCTTCCATACTGTAGTTGGTTGTTATATCGTAGGTGCTTTCTTCGTTATGGCAATTAGTGCCTATCACTTATTACGTAAAAATGAAGTAGAATTCTTCAAAAAATCATTTAAGTTTGGTTTAATGTTAGGCTTATTCGCCGCAACAATTACACCGTTTATGGGACATCAATCTGGTGTATCAGCAGCTAAATATCAACCCGCAAAAGGAGCTGCGATGGAAGCAGTTTGGGAAACTGGAAAAGGACAAGGCTTCTCAATTGTTCAAATTCCTGATGTAAAAAATGAGAAGAACTTTGAATTCCTTACGATTCCAAAACTCGGAAGCTTCTTCTACACAAATTCATTTGATGGCGAAATTGTTGGTTTAAAAGATATTCCGAAAGATGAACGTCCAAATGTTAACCTTGTGTATTATAGCTTCCGCTTAATGGTTGCACTCGGTATGTTCTTTATGGCATTAACTTGGTATGGCTTCTATTTAAACCGAAAAGGAAAACTAGAAAACTCAAAACGTTATTTAAAAATTACAATATGGTCTGTCTTACTTCCTTATATCGCAATTAACGCAGGATGGATTGTCGCTGAAGTAGGTCGTCAACCATGGACAGTATATAAACTAATGCGTACAGCAGAATCTGTATCACCTATATCTGTCCCGCAAATTTGGTTCTCATTAATTAGTTTAATTTTATTCTACACTTTACTTTTAATTGCAGACGTATACTTAATGCTAAAGTTCGCGAAAAAAGGACCTGCCGCATTAGAAAAACCTGCTACTGAGGGAGGTGTGGCTCATGTCTCATGATATGCTTGCAATCATCTGGTTCGGTTTATGGGGCGTGATTTGGACAGTTTACTTCATTCTTGACGGGTATGCACTTGGTAACGGAATGATTTTTCCTTTCGTTACGAAAGACCGACAAGAACGAAATCAATTACAAGAAGCAATTGGCCCGTTCTGGGGCGGTAATGAAGTATGGTTAATTACAGCTGGTGGCGCAACATTTGCTGCCTTCCCAGTCACATATGCTAATATGTTTAGTTATTTATATACACCGTTATTCTTAGTATTACTTGCACTATTTGCTCGTGCCGCTGGACTGGAATTCATGCATAAAGATGATTCACCAATTTGGCAAAAAACTTGTAAATGGGCATTTGCAATTGGCAGTTTCCTAATCGCCTTCTTATTCGGTGTTACATTCGCTAACTTGTATTACGGACTACAAATCGGAAAAAATGGCTATGAAGGAAATTTACTTAGCTTACTAAACCATTACGGTATATTAGGTGGTCTTTTCTTCACTGCTATATTTGTCGTATCCGGTGCCCTTTGGGTCATGATTAAAACGACTGGTGAAGTATCTGATCGTGCTTATAAAATCGCAAGACTGTTTTCAATGGCAACTGCTATCATTTTAGCTATCTTCTATGTAGCAACTGCTAATCGGACAAACTTATTCCAAAACTTTACGGAATATCCGGTACTATTCATTCTTCCAGTACTTGCAATGCTAATGAGTGTACTCGCACTTATTATGGTGTACAAACATAAAATTGGCCTTGCATTCACATTCATTTGCCTAACAATCGCAATGTTTATGACAACTGGCTTTGCAGGTATGTTCCCAAGAATGTTACCATCTCGTATTAACGATGCATACAGTACAACGTTATACAACGCAGCTGGTAGTCAATTAAACTTAAAAATTATGTTCTTCGTTGCAATGGTCATGGTACCAATCGTTATTGGATATCAGCTTTGGAGCTACAGTATTTTTAAAAATAAAATTCATAAAGACTCTGCTAAAGGATATCACTAAAATACAAAAGACACTTCGTTTGAAGTGTCTTTTTTTGTACGTATGATTTTCGATAAGATGTTATATTTCTAATCTAACAACTATACTACAGAAGAATCATTAACAGCTCACAGCTAGATTGTAGCACAGGACAAGTTCATCATTTTATGCAATTTTACATACTGTACTATAAAGTAAACTGTATCCCCTGATCATTCGCATCATTATCCCATACATCAGCTGTACTAATCCCGCTAAACGTTTGTACTTTCATTCCTGTATTTGATGATCCCGATCCATTATAAGCCTTCGTCTTTTCAATCGGCTGTACGTTATATTTGTCACCTACATTAATTGTTCCATTGCAGTTTTCAATAATAACACCTTCCACAACTGCCGGCATTTTGTCACCCACTTTCATTTCTTTACTTTTATTTTATGAAAATCGCCTAGAAAAATAGCATGTTTCAATAAGAAAAAGCACTCAATTTGAGTGCTTTTTCTTTAAGCATAAAGACAAGTTTGGAGACAGTTGACTTCTTCAAAATTTTATTAGGGGTAATATTTTGAAAAAGAAAGCCTTTCATATGTAGGTTAACACCACTGGAATATATAGTAAATTGATAATATTTATACGGAAGATTGCTAATGTTTAGTATAGATAGTTTACACTATGCTAACAGTGAAAACTGTCTATACTAATAAAAAAAGGTGCCTTTAAAAAAAGACACCTTTCAAAAACAGACACTATAAAACAGAATTATTTATTGTTATACGATTGTTAGATACAAAAAGTAGAGGGAAATGTTTGTATTAAATTCTGCTTTATAAAGTCTGTCTATAACTTATATTGTAATCCTCTTCATTTGAAAAAATATAATATGCACAATTGCATACAAAAAGAAAAAGCACTCTATTGAGTGCCTTTTCAACCATTTTACTTTTAATATATCGCTTTGAATATATTGTAACATATGTATCCATATATTTTATTGAGAAAATTCAAAATCCTTTTTCTTTCATTTTCACTTATAAAATCATGTAATATAAAAGGTATGTCAAATTCTTATACAAATTGAGGTGTACTATATTTATGATGTATTTCGGAATTATTCCTCTTATATTATTTATTATTTTTCTTATCTCATATTTAAAAGATCCGCGAAAAATAATAAACGGCTTTTTATTTAATTCCTTTGTCTGTTTTTTCCTTCTTTTTTGTGTGATTATATCTGTAAATTCAAGTAGTGATGTCCTACGCTATATTATAATTTTACCTATTTTAGCACTTCTTATTATGCTTCCTTTCGGTATTGTTGCTTTAATGTTTGGGCTATTTCTTAATGCTAGAATTTTAATGAAGCGAGAAGGAAGACGGTTCACTAACTGTTTAACACTCCTTGCTGCTTTAGGGATGTTATTCTTTATGTTACTCCCTATCATAAACCCAGCAAGTTTGGTCTCATCGCATTTAGAGCCTATTTTTGCAGCTATTTCTCTTATAAGCTTCTATTTCTTTATACACTTATCTAACTTCTTAAGCGCATATTTTTTATACCAATTCAACAGACCAAGACGTAATCAAGATTTCATTATCGTTCTTGGTAGCGGCTTAATTAATGATAAAGTACCACCATTACTTGCAAGCCGCATTAATAAAGCTATCGACTTCTATTGGAAACAAGCAGCTGTAAATACACCACCAATAATTATTTTCTCTGGTGGTCAAGGTCCAGATGAAGGTCTTCCAGAGGCAGAAGCAATGCAAAATTATGCTGTTGAAAAAGGAATTCCTCTTGAACATACAGTGCAAGAAAATCGCTCTGTAAACACATATCAAAATATGTTGTTCTCTAAAGAAATTATGGATTCTTTAAAACCTGAAGGTAAATATAAAAGTATTTTTACCACAAATAATTTCCACCTTTTCCGCGCTGGCATATACGCTAGACAAGCTGGTCTTAATAGCCAAGGAATCGGGTCAAAAACTGCATTTTATTACTGGCCTAACGCAATGATTCGCGAATATGTTGCGATTGTCGTAATGGGACGTAAGCGCCATATGAAAATATGTGGAACTATTTTAGGTTTCGCTTTATTCGTATCAATACTTAGTTTTATATTTTCTTAATAGCATCCCATCCTTTGAAAGGATGGGATTTCTTATACTGATTTCAAAAATATTTTAAAGATAATATGGTGATAATATTCCCTGCATACACCCATTAAAGGAGAATTTTTCAAATTAAATGTTAAAATAAAATTTAGGTGTGAATGACGTAACAAATAAGAAACTAGTTTGAAACGAGGAAATTATATGGAGAAAATTATCAAAAACAAGCCCAATAAGCTAAAAATTGCTTCAAAAGCTTTGATGATTATTATTGGGGCATTTATCACAGCGTACGGATTAGAAGCAGTATTAATTCCAAATAACGTATCGGACGGTGGTGTGACTGGTTTAAGTATCGTTAGTTCAAGATTATTTGGATTGCCATTAGGAGCTCTAATCGCAGTTATTAACATTCCTTTCGTTTGGTTAGGGTATAAGCAAATCGGTAAAAGCTTTGCGATTTATTCTATTATCGGAATTGCTTCATTAGCAGTAGGTACCGTTGTCATGCACGGAATACCAGCTATTATTGAAGGCGATACATTATTAGTTACAGTTGTTGGTGGTATTATCATCGGTTTTGGTATGGGACTAGCATTACGTAACGGTGGGGCATTAGATGGAATCGATATGCTTGCTGTATTGCTTTCTCGTAAGTTACCATTTGGAACGAGTGACCTTATTTTATTCTTAAACATGTTCGTATTTATTTTCGTATCAACGGTATTCGGTCTTCAAGGAGCTATCCTTTCGGCAATTGCTTACTTTATCGCTTCGAAAGTGATTCATATCGTTGAAGTTGGTTTAAGTGGTTCAAAAGCATTTAAAATTATTACAAAAGAGCCTGAATTAATGGTAGAAACAATTCGCGATCGTTTAGGCCGAAGTGCAACATATAACGAAGTATACGGTGGTTATTCAAGAGAGAAGTTTAAAGAAATTTCATGTGTAATTAACCGTTTAGAAGAAAGTAAAATGAAAGAACTTATTAATGAAATCGATCCACACGCCTTTATTACAGTTTATGACGTAGCAGAAGTAAAAGGCGGTAATTTCAAGAAACGTGATATTCATTAATCGTTATGAAACAGAGGGTGTGCCAAAATTTTGGCCCACCCTCTGTTTATTATTAAGTTGCTATCGTTGTCAGTTTTTGTCGGTAAGTCGATATATTTCAATAATCGCTGATATATTTTGAGTTGTGGTCGATATATTCCAATAATCGCTGATATATTTTAAATTACGGTCGATATATTCTAATAATCGCTGATATATTTTTACTTCCCCCCTTATGCCTAAATCGTACCAACTGAAAGGGATTAATTCCCACAACACGAAAAAAGACCAAAAAGCAAATTCAACTTTTCGGTCTCTATACTATCTTCTCTTTGTAATTTTCCCTGAACCACCGACCCTTGTTTTCGGAGGAGATGTATTCCTTGGCGGCGTTTTAATAGATGATTTTGGCTTCACATCTGATCCGCTTGAACCACCTGGTGTTTTCGTAATTTTCCCCTTGCTTCCAGTAGAAGGTGGGGGCGTCGTATTACTTCCTTTTTCAGTAATACTTCCCTTATCACCTACTGATGGTTTCGAATCTACATTATCGCCTCGCTTAATGATAGACCCTTTCCCTTCCTTCGTAATTGGAGGTGGGGTTTTCTTTTCTTCTTTTGTAGGTGGTCTTTCTGGAATAACTGGTTTATGATTTTGTCTATCGTTATATCCTCGATAATCACCGTATGATGATTTTCGTGAACCGAATATATCGTTTAATATGCTACCCATAATATATCCTTGCAAGAAGGACGGTTGGTAATTTTGACGGACAAATTCTTTGTTACTTATTTCAATTAACGTATCAGATGGTTTCTCTTTATCCTTTTGCAGGTTATAAATCTTATCAGAATAAACGAGGAACATTTGATTTTCGTCTTCTTTAGATGCTTGCTTCGGTTCTCTTTCGTTAATGAGTTCCTTCGCTACTTCAGGAACTGACCGATTGGCGGCCCTATACACGTAAGATTCTTGTTTACCTTCCTTGGCAACAGATTCAAGTGGATAACGGTCTTGAATCGACTTTGTCTGCCCGCCTTGACAACCTGATAAGGCATAACCAGCAACAACAAGTAATATAACGATAGCAAGTATAGGGATTACAAACGATTTAATCATGGTAAACAATCGGTTTGACATGATTACGCCCCCTTACGTTGCTCTTATAATTTGTACATCAGCAGGAATGATTGCTTCTCCCTCATACATCATTGTGCGACCATTTTGCCATTCAATACGCAATAATTTTCGATTATCTGATTGGAATTCCCATACGTACTGTTCTTCTGAAGCTGAGAATGGAGTTTTTCCCATAACAACAACACGTCCGTTATATTGTTCTTCCATATGGTACTCGGTATCATCCATTTCAATTGTCGTCGGAATTTCATCAATTGAATCTAAGCGACCATCAATTGATGTATATAATTTGTAATACGTATTTTCACGATCTTCAATTTTTAAATAACGAATGTCTTTTCCATCTTGCAATGTCAAAACAATTTCCTTACGCGAATGCATACTCGTTTTCCCAATTAATTCATACATAACTAATGACACTTCAATCATATCGCCAGGAGCTAACGTTAAAAGACTCTTTTCCGGCTTCGGTGGCTCTGGGCTTTTCATTATATTTTTAATTCGTTTAAATAAACTCATGATCTACACCTCCTTTTCTCTTTATAAACACGCACCTAAAATTAGTGCACCAACAATATGTAATGATCCGGCTAACATCGCATGTGCAACGCTACCTTCTTTCGTACCTTCTTCTAAATCAAGACCAGACATTTTCTTTAATACAAATTCGATAAACATTTCTACCACTAATAAAATAACGAAAGAAACTGCTGAAGCAAGAAGTGCCTGCCATAAGTCATTTGCTTTCGTAATTGATTGGGATAAAATGTACCCTTGTGCAAATAACTTCATAATAAAACGAGTTGTTACAGCTGTATTTCCATTTTTAATTTCTTTTAAATCATTGTATTTTGTAAAAATTGAATCAACCCACATAATTGCAAATAAAAGTACTGCACTCGCTCCAGTCCATACAAGCATGGCAACTACATTCATCCATGTCATTGCAAAACCTCCTCTAAATATAATAGAAAACCGACATGAATATATTTAGACATGTCGGTTCATTTGTCTCTATTCTATATTATTTCTCATACTGCTTCATAATACGAGCTAATTCATCGTCAACAGCAGAATTTTTGTTTAAGCTTGCGAATTCATCATCTAATGATTTTTCTTTCTTATAAACTTCACCGCTTGCTTCTGCTTCAGCCTCTAATTGAAGAGCTTTCTCTTCCATACGGCTTAAACCAGCTTTTGCTGAGTTTGAATCAAATCCAGACATCGCCTGATTAATATTCTTTTGTGCTTTCGCCGCATTTACACGTGCTACAAGTGTTTCACGTTTATTTTTCAGCTCATTTAATTGCTTACGCATTTCTTCTAGCTTTAGGCGCAGGTTATCAGCAGCAGCTTTATTTTGCTCGTAGCTTGCTTTATACTCATTCATTTTTTGTTCTGCATTTTGTTTTTCTTCTAATGCACGACGCGCAAGATCTAAGTTATTAGCTTGAACAGCCATATGAGCCTGCTCTTCACGTTTTTTCACAAGTGCTTCTTGCTCTTCAAATAATATTTTGAATTTCTTCTCAAGCGCGATTTGAGCTGCTACACTTTTCTCAGCTTCTTGTACATCCGCTTGCATATCGCGTAAATATTGATCAGTCATCTTAACTGGATCTTCCGCTTTTTCAATTAATGAATATACATTCGACATTGTTAAATCTCTTAATCGTTTAAATACAGACATCTAAATTCCTCCTATGATATACCTCATATTTCAAATTCACTACTTGGAAAACTGAAAAATCTCCCTTTACAGTAAAGAATATTCATTTTTACAGCCTATGTGTTTATTATAACAAAACTAATATGTCCTTACATGTTATTTCCAAAATACATCCATTATAATATGACATTCTATATACAATATTGTATTTCTAATATATTCTCATTACCCCTCTTTTAAATTAACTTACTTTTGTGCAATTTCACTAAATTACATAAATGTAATGTTACTGTAAGCTAACTCGATAGTTGCATTCTGATATTTCTTATACACTAATACCAGAAGCAACAAACAAGCTTCTTCACTTGTAAGCAATAATACAAAAATTGTATTTAATATAAAACATATAAAAGGAGAAATCATCATGAAAAAATTAGTAGGAATCGGATTAGCAGCAGCAATTTCACTTGGAGCATTATCAGGTTGTTCTCTATTAGGAGAGAAAGCGAACGGTTTTGTACTGTACGGCTCAGAAGAACAAGTTCAGCAAATTACAGATAAAAACAAAAAAGAAGTGAAAGAAAAAGACTTCTATAAAATGAAAATGACAACATTAGATGGTAAAAAAGTTCTTGTAATGGATAAGAAAACTGGTGAGGAACTAGTGAAAAAAGAGTTACTTAGCAAAGTTGATGAAAAAGACAACACGAAACCACTTGATAAATTACCAGCTGTAACAACAGAACAAGGTGTATTATTTGCAAAAGAAAAAGTAGAAAATGCTACACTTGATGGAACCAAATTAAAATATGAAGGCAACACAATTATCGGAAGTGGCCGTGCATATACAGATATGTATGCGATTGTCGATGACGCAACTTACAACAATGTAAAAGGGGATGAAAAATCTGTAGGTGTATTAAAATTTGATAAAGACCCAAGTAAAGAATTCCCTGGTTACAACGGCGTCGAAGCTTCTCAACTTGTAAAAATTAAAAAGTAAAACAAAAAAGCTTTGCGAAATTCGCAAAGCTTTTTTCTATTTATTATGAGCAACTTGTTCCATATCTGGACTACAAGTTTTCGACTGACATGACTTATTTAAAGAACATGCTGCGCATTTTCCTTTTTTACTTCTCTTTACAAAATTAACTAACGTGTATGCTGCATAACCAAAAATGATAGCTCCAATTATAATATTGACCATCATTATACATCTCCTTTTAGAATCCTAGTAAAGATCCAACTTGGTATATAATAAGCGTTAATACATAAGCAACAACAAGCGGGTAAACGACTGAGAAAATTGTCCATTTCGCTGATCCTGTTTCACGTTTAATAACAGCCACCGTCGCTAAACATGGAACGTATAATAAAATAAAGAACATAAATGCATAAGCTGATAATGCTGTATAATGTGCTCCCATTACGTTTCCAAGCACATCTTCTTTAACTGCATAAATAATTGCCATTGTTGAAACGACAACTTCCTTCGCTAAAAATCCTGTTAAAAGGGATGCTGCAGCTTGCCACGTTCCAAAGCCGAGCGGTGCAAATAGCGGTGCGATAAATCCACCAATCATCGCTAAGTAACTGTCTCCCATATCAACACCAAATCCTGATGGACCTGCATAGTTTAATAACCAAATGATAACTGAACCACCGAAGATGAATGTACCAGCTTTACGAACAAATCCTTTTCCTTTCTCCCATGTGCTCAGCCATAACGTTTTTGCTTGTGGCACACGATAAGGAGGTAATTCAATTACGAAAATAGACTTTTCCGCTTTCAAAATCGTAAGAGACATAATTTTTGTAACTAATAACGCAAGAACAATCCCTGCAACATATAAAGAAAATACAACAGTCGCCTGACTATGCGGGAAGAATACGCCCGCAAATAATGCATATACAGGTAATCGTGCTGAACAAGACATAAATGGTGTTACTAAAATGGTAAGTAAACGTTCTTTCTCCTGTTCAATCGTTCTCGCAGCCATAATACCTGGAACGTTACATCCAAAACCGATAATCATCGGAATAAAAGCTTTTCCGTTTAAGCCGAAAAACTCCATAATTCTATCCATAACAACCGCAATTCGCGCCATATACCCTGAGTCTTCTAATAATGAAATGAAAAAGAATAGTGCAAAGATTTGTGGTACGAATACTAATACAGCACCAACACCGGCAATAATACCTTCTGTAACGAGTGCTTGAATAAACTGAGAAGCTCCAATACTTGTAAGTCCAGCCGTCACCCAATCCGTAAGCTGGCCACCAAAAAACTCATCTAACATATCAGATAAAGGTGTACCAATCCACGTAAACGTAACCTGAAAAATAAAAAACATAACTGCTAAAAAGATTGGAAGTCCTAAAATTTTATGTGTAATTAATCTATCAATTTTTTCTGAAAAAGGAATTTTTCCTTCTTTCTCATGCTTCATAACATTTGTTTTTAACTTTTCAATATACGCTTCACGAGTTTTGTAAATGTGCTCTTCTAACGTACAATCAAGTTTTCCTTCTAAGCGAGATCGAATGGCTATGAGTTCCTTATAAATTGGTAATGCTTTCATTTCTTTTTCTACTACTTCGTTATTGCTTAAAAATTGAAGTGCTAACCATCTCGGATGCTCGTAATTCACTGTCTCTAAAAGAGCAATTACTTCTCCAATTCCTTCATCCATTTGTACACCATATGAAATAAAGAATGGCTTTTTCTCTTTCTTGTCATTTTCTTTAAGAGTCGCAAGCAGTTCTTTACAGCCTTTTCCACTTCTTGCAACAACAGGAACGACTGTTACACCTAATAGTTCCGATAATCGTTTTACATTAATGACAATTCCTCTTTGCTTCGCCACATCAACCATGTTTAAACCAATTGAGACTGGCTTACCAAATTCAAGTAACTGCAACGTTAAATGCATATTTCTTTCAAACTGCGAGGAATCTACGATATTTAACATATGATTAAATTCTTCTGTTAATAGAAAGTTTGTTACAACACCTTCATCACGTGAAACTGGATTTAAATCATAAACACCTGGTAAATCAATTAATGTTCCTTGTCTATCTTTTAATTTACCAACCTTCTTTTCTACTGTTACACCGCTCCAGTTTCCTACATACTCATAAGAACCAGTAAGTGCATTAAATAATGATGTCTTCCCTGTATTCGGATTCCCTAGCAAAGCTACCTTATTCACGCTAATTCCACCTTTATCATTTTCGCGTCACAATGACGAATACTAATTAACTGTCCACGACACTCCAATGTACAAGGACCTTTAAACATCGCTTTCTGTTTCAGGCGAAGTTCGCTTCCTTCAGCAAGACCGAAAGCAGCTAGTCTACGCTTTAATAGCTGATCTAAAGACTGAATACTTTTTACTAACACTTTCTCTCCAATTTTAATATCTACTAAGCTCATAACCTTCCCCCTCAGAAGAGAATGATAATTATTTTCAAAAAAAATTATACCACACCCAATTTCTCTTGTACTATACCCTTTTGCTTCATATTTATTAACATTTCGCTACAATTCTATTTCAATTATTGTCATACTGTATTCGTTTGCCATTCTCATCCATTTCGCTTACAATAAACAATAGCAAATAAAGAATCTCGTTATCACTGGGGGAGCCATGTCGCTGAGAGGGAACACTTCGTTCCGACCCTTCGAACCTGTTAGTTAATGCTAACGCAGGGATTGTGCAAACGTCCGAAATACATACCTCATTTTTATTTACGTATTTCGTATCCTCCTATGATATCTATTCTTTTTTGTACAACTTGGATTTAGGGGGAGACAACATGCGTAACACTAATTTACAAGCGATGATCGAATCTGCTATTCTTGCAGCCTTCGCCTTGGTCATCGACATTTTACCACTTTCAATAAAAATATCAGCAACAGGCGGTTCCATTTCATTTGCTATGATTCCTATTTTTATTATCGCATACCGCTGGGGCTTCAAAATGGCTTTCTTAGGGGGCCTAATTTGGGGATTATTACAAATTGTCGTAGGCGATGCCATTATCGTCACACCAATTCAAGTACTAATTGAATACTTTGTTGCTTTCGCATTCATTGGATTTGCTGGTTTATTCTATCGTCCAATTCAAAAAGCACTTTTAACTTCCAATGATAATAGCGAAGAGCAATCAAATTTAGGTAACCGTAAAGACAAACCTTCATCAAAACCAAACCAAAGAAAGAAAGTAATTGGATACATTATCGTCGCTACTTTTATCGGTAGTCTAGCTCGTTACTTCTGTCACTTTATCGCTGGTATCATTTTCTGGGGACAATATGCACCAAAAGGCCAATCGGCTTTCCTATATTCTTTAATATTTAACGGTAGTACAATGATTGGTTCCTATATTCTATGTACCGTTTTACTTATATTTTTATTTATCACTTCACCACGCTTATTCAAAAGCATCAGTGCTTATCAAATGAATACACAAAAAAAGGGCGCTTAATGAGCGCTCTTTTTTCATATCGTAATATTAATTAAAAATACAATAAATGCGCAAAAGAAAATAAATACCATTATACTTAGCCAATTGCTATGCACGGTTCATCGACTCCTTACATAACCTCATATTCTAAACAAATTATACTGATTAAAAATAAAGATTAGGTAAAGATAATATGAAAATAAATTAAAAAAGCGTATCATGCATTATCTACGCTTTTTTCGGTAAGTAAAAGTAAAATAATACACCGTCTTCTGTATTTTTCACTCCATATTCAGCATCGTGTAATTCTAAAATATTTTTAGAAATAGCAAGCCCCAGTCCCGTCCCACCTTGTGAACGCTGACGAGCTGTATCCACGCGATAAAAACGATCCCAAATTTTATCTAATTGTTCTTCTTCAATGTGAGTACCTTTATTTTCAATACAAACTTTTATACGATTCTTCTCATCTATTGTAGAAATAATAATATCTTCTTTATTTGGTGTATAACGTATGGCATTCGTAATGAAGTTCACGATGACTTGTTCAATCCGGCCTTGATTTGCAATCACTTCAAATGAACATATATTTTTATGAACATGAAGTTCTTTTTTCTCTATTTCCACAGATAG
The DNA here is from genome assembly GCF_022663795.1 of Bacillus cereus group sp. BfR-BA-01349. Lineage (NCBI taxonomy): Bacteria > Bacillati > Bacillota > Bacilli > Caryophanales > Bacillaceae > Bacillus > Bacillus cereus group sp. BfR-BA-01349. The sequence goes on along the minus strand of NZ_JAKUGE010000008.1, from coordinate 6,863 downwards.
ATGTTCACATATATCTTCAATTACTGTATCAATATAAAACGAATCCTTTTTCATTTTATATGTACCAGATTCAAATTTAGCTAACTCAAGCATATCCAAAATTAAAGTATCCATTTTGTCTACTTCTCTTTCCATTGCCTGAAAATAATACTCTTTTTTATGTTCAGCTACTCCATCTTTTAAAATAGAAATACAGCTTTTCATAATACTTAGCGGTGTTTTTAATTCATGTGAAACACCAGAAATGAATTCTTTTCGCGTCCTTTCTAACTTTCTTTCCTTTTCAATATCTTCTTCTAACTGTCCAATATGGGAATGGAGTTTATTTGATAGCACATTAATATTTTTCGATAAATCCCCAATTTCATCTTTTGAAGTAATTGGTATTTTTTCTGTAAAATCTAATTGTGCTATTTTCTTCGTCGTATCATTTATTTTTAATAACGGTTTGGCAATTTGTTTTGAGTAATAGAACGAAGCTAAAAAAATAAGAACGACTACAAATGCAATGATGTAGATATAGTAATCTTGCACCATTTGTACAGCTTCATCTACGGGCTGTAAAGAAGCCATCGCATAAATATATGTTACTGATCCGTCTTTTTCTTTTATTGGTTTCATTAATAATTTATATTTTATATCATTCTTTTCATAGTCCATTGTTTGTGTTGTATATTGTATGTGTTTGTTCTCTTTTAATAATAAATCAGTTTGAAATTCTTTTATGTTATCTAAGAAGATGCCATTTTTATAAATTGGATTCACAGGACCTTTTACATCTGGTAACTGTACTTTTGTAACACGTCCACCTATGTAAACATTTGATTCTTGAGCAGCTTGCTCCTGAACAGCTGGTTTCTTTTCCTTAACAAGTTGTTCCTCAGCTGCTCTCTTTTTCTCCTCATTTAATTTACTCATTTTCTCATTAAATGCTTTTTCTAACGGTTTATTAGATCCACTTAAATTCTGCTTAGATAAAGAAAAAGAGAATGGAATAAAACTATCTTCTTTTCTCACTCCAGAAAAATAAATTTCTTGCCCTAAAAACTGCTCTGATAATTTATTATCAATTTCCTCTATATTGACGAGATTACCTAAGGGAATTTTAAATATTTGTTGTCCAAAGCTCTTTTGTTGCCTACGATCTATCGTTACTTCAAAATAAAAATCATCTGTATGTTTTAAATTCCCGTTCTTATCTAATGTCGTAATCCACGTATTATTTTCTCTTAAAAAGTCTTGCTCTAGTTTCTGAATTTCTTCTGCATTTCCTGCATAATTTAAATAATTCTTCTCAAAAGAATTTAAATTCACTTTAATATCTTCCACTTTTCGATTCGCATAATATTGTTTAAAAAATATCGTTTGTCCAATAAATATCGTCGCTAAAATCAACATACATAATGCTGTTGTAAGAGTAAATAATTTTAGTACAATTCCTTTCTTCATACATTCCCCTCAAATTTATAACCAGTTCGTACTACAGTTATAATATACTTTGCTTTCTCTCCTAATTTATTTCTTAAATTACGAATATGGCTATTCACCGTTCGATCATCGCCAGCAAATTCATATCCCCAAATTCTTGAAATGAGTTGCTCTCGCGTTAAAACGATTCCTTGATTTTTCATGAAATACACCAATATTTCAAACTCCGTATGCGTTAAACTAACATCTGCCTCATCAACAGTAACAGTACGCGACGGAAAATGGACATGGATGCCATGAATCGATAACGTATCATCTTCGTTCTCTAAAGGTTTCTTCGATGCTTTTCTACTTTCTAATAATCGTTTCGCTCTTGCTAATAAAATTGGAGGACTATACGGCTTCGTCACATAGTCATCTGCTCCAAGTTCAAAACCAAGTAACGTATCGTCTTCATCTACACGCGCCGTCAGCATAATAATAGGCACCTCGGACGTCTTCCTAATCCTTCGGCAAACAGACCATCCATCGAGTTCTGGCAACATGATATCTAAAATAACTAAATCTACCTCTTCTTCTTCAAATACAACTAAAGCCTCTTTCCCGTCCCTCGCTTCAAACACTACATATTGTTCACTTAAAAAATAATCTTTTAATATTTCACGTAATATGTCTTCATCTTCAACAATTAAAATGTTTTTTGACATAACTTATATATCCCCCTCTCGCTTTCAGAAACTATAATTTCACTTTGAATAACTGCCAGTTAACTTCGCCTCGATAATATATCTATCTGGTGCATCCCCTATATAATCAAATGGGTAACAAGTTATCAGTGTTAATATCGGTTCTTCTTTTTTTATAATAACAGTACGATCATCCGCATGAGTAATCCATGTCTTTTGAATTTCATATGTGTACGTTTTATTATCATACTCTAAAACAAGGGTATCCTTTTCTTTCAACTCTTCTAAATCTGTAAATACAGTATCTCGATGTCCACTCAGTACAGTATGTCCCCCTCCAGATGGAGTTGTCGTTAAATCACTAACGAACATACCCACTCCTTTTTTCAAAGTCGTATCATCTGCTCCCCAATATATAGAAAACTTCTTCTTTATTTTCGGTATGTTTAACATCGCTACCTTTTCTCCTTCTTTATGTTCTGTTTGAGAAGAAGGCACTTGAGAAGTTACAGGTGTTTCATGAGAAAGTTGAGTATCTTGTATATTTTTAAGGCTCTTTATTTCTTCTGCCGTTAATTGCCCGGCAGAGCTTTTTCCTTTATACCATTCCACAGCGTAATAGGATCCCATGAATAGGCCTATAGCCATCAATATGATACCGATATAATTGAGTAACTTCATTCTTCATTCCTCCATGCCAAAAATGGTAGGAGTAACCTACCATTTTTAATATATGAAATTATCCCATTCTTTATAGGAAAATATTTTATTTACGCTTTAATCTTATTGCGACGATTCAAACCAAATAATGTACCTACCGCTACAAGACATGCACTTAATCCCATCATTGCTACATTATTTGATGCTGTATTTGGTAATTTTTCACCTTGTACAACTGGCTTTGCTTCTTCTTTTTTAGCTACTTCATTCTTTTGCTCGGCTTTTATCGCTGCTTCTTTTTTGGCCATATCGTTTTTTAACTGTTCTTGCGCTATTCTCTTTTTCTCTTCTTCACTTTTTTTCTCAGCTTTTATTGTTTCCTCTTTTTTAGCCATATCATTTTTTTCTTGTACTTGTGCCGCTTGCTTTTTCTCTATTTCACTTTTTTGCTGTTCCTTAATTGCTTCTTCTTTTTTAGCTTTATCCTGTTGTACTTGCCCTTCTTCTTCCTTTGTTACTGTTCCAGTATCCGCACTCGCTACTGAAGAATATCCTACTGTTAAAAGTGCCATTGCACAAATTGGTAATAGTTTCTTTTTCATTTTCACTCTCTCCTTATATTTTATTCACATCAACTCGCATCGGATGTATTACTAGAATAAGCAAGAGATATAAATATAAGATGCAGATGAAATATATTTCATTTAAAGATTTCATTGTAGAAAAAGAAAAAAACATCGCAATATGTACGATGTTTTTTTCGGGTGTGTGTCTCAATTATTTACATGTTACTTTCGCGTGATTTGGAAGTAGAACGGGCCGGAGCGATAACTAATTGTCTCGGCTCAGTTTTCTTGAAGTGATTTTTGACGTTACACTTACGACGTTGAACAACCCACGCTTTAATAGGGTTTGTTAAAATAATCTTTTGCTCTTCGTTAGGGGCCTCTTCTTCAAACCTACAACTCTCGCTCCATTTATTCCATTTCATTGTAAATTTAGAAGAAGAATGATCATCTTCACGATCAAACAAGTGCAAAAAATCCATTTTTCCATCTAGCATTACGGTGTTACTAGTCGCTAAAAAAGAAAAGGTCGTCCAACGTTTCTCCATGCCCTCCTACTCCTTTTTCACATATAGAGTGCCTAAAACTTAATTTACCTAAAATATGCTTGCCTTTTACCTTACACCCATAGTTTATCCAAAATGCTCTTATGCAACTATCGATTTGCCTTACAACTACCTTACATTTTTGTAAGAAACAAAAAAACCTTCACTCTATATAATGAAGGTTTCTTACTTTTTATCTATATGATCTCTCATATCATCAAGTCCAGCTTCTTTTAGCTGCGACATCATACCGTGCGAAATTGCTCCTAACACTAAAGTCATTCCAATTAATGAAATACGAATCGCAGGTACATCAATTACGTAAGCCAACAGGCCAAGAACAATTGTTAAAAGTAATGCTTTTATAAATGTTACACTTGTGTACTGTTTCTTCTTCATCATATTCACCCTTTATGGAAGCGTTTTCTTAATATACTTAGTATATCATATCATCAGATGATTTTGTCGTTATCTTTGTAAAAAATTACTATCTCCTTTGACTTTTTCTATTCTATCCTTTACAGTCGAAATGTTCATAAGTTTTACACTGTAGGAGGATTACAATGAATATTGAAATAAAAGACACTTTAATTTCTGAAGAACAATTACAAGCAAAAGTTAAAGAATTAGCACTTCAAATCGAACGTGACTTTGAAGGAGAAGAAATCGTAGTTATCGCAGTATTAAAAGGTTCATTCGTATTTGCTGCTGATTTAATTCGTCACATCAAAAATGATGTAACAATTGCCTTTATTTCTGCATCTAGCTACGGAAATCAAACAGAAACAACAGGAAAAGTGAAACTACTAAAAGATATCGACGTAAACATTACTGGGAAAAACGTAATTGTTGTAGAAGATATTATCGATTCTGGTTTAACACTTCATTTCCTAAAAGACCACTTCTTTATGCATAAACCAAAAGCACTCAAGTTCTGTACATTACTTGATAAGCCAGAACGTCGTAAAGTAGACTTAACAGCTGAATATGTTGGCTTTCAAATTCCAGACGAATTCATCGTTGGATACGGTATCGACTGTGCGGAAAAATATCGTAACTTACCATTCATTGCTTCAGTTGTAACGGAATAATCGTATAACTTAAAAAATCGATAGTACATAAAATGTATATCGGCGATTTTTTAAATATATCGACTTACCGACAATAACTTACAATCTTAGCACCCAATTAATAGGGAGAAGCTGTTCTAAAATACATGGGAACAGCTCCTTTCTTTCCATTTACAAACTACAGGGAGAGATGAAATATGACAAAGACAAAATTTGAAAAAGTACTCCTCATCGTAAATCCGAAAGCTGGTCAAGGTGACTTACATACAAATTTAACGAAAATCGTACCACCTCTTGCCGCAGCTTTTCCTGATCTACATATCCTTCATACGAAAAAACAAGGTGATGCAACAAAATATTGCCAAGAGTTTGCTAGTAAAGTAGATTTAATTATCGTCTTTGGTGGTGATGGAACAGTATTTGAATGCACAAATGGCTTAGCACCTCTCGAAACTAGACCTACACTTGCAATCATTCCAGGCGGAACTTGCAACGACTTCTCTCGCACACTTGGTGTTCCGCAAAACATTGCAGAAGCGGCAAAACTTATTACAAAAGAACACATAAAACCAGTTGACGTTGCAAAAGCAAACGGACAACATTTCTTAAACTTCTGGGGCATTGGACTCGTATCTGAAGTATCAAACAATATTGATGCAGAAGAAAAAGCAAAGCTTGGTAAAATCGGTTACTACTTAAGCACAATTCGAACTGTCAAAAATGCTGAAACATTCCCAGTAAAAATCACTTACGATGGACAAGTATATGAAGACGAAGCTGTCCTTGTCATGGTTGGAAATGGTGAATATCTTGGTGGTATTCCATCCTTTATTCCAAACGTAAAATGTGATGACGGAACACTTGATATTTTTGTAGTCAAATCAACAGGTATTCAAGCATTTAAAGATTACATCGGAAAGAAACTATTTGAAGACTCAAATGAAAATGACATCTTCCACGTAAAAGCGAAATCCATTCATATTGAAACGAAAGAAGAAAAAGAAGTAGATACAGATGGAGAAAGTTCGCTTCATACACCTTGTCACATTGAATTATTACCAGGACACTTTACGATGATTTATAATCCTGCGGTTGTGTAATAAAAAAACGAGTGCTAGCACTCGTTTTTTCTCTTCTAATCTAGTTATATTGTTGGATCATTTCCTCTATTTCTTTAACTCTCTCTAAAGTAATTCCATTTCTTTGTTCGATCGCTAAAGGATGCTCGGTTGGCTCTAATTCAACATACGGTGCCATTCCAACTTCTCTTATATGTACATTTGTTTTTAAATTTAATGTTTCTGGATAAACTGGTATTTCTACAGATAACCAACCAAAATAAGGATCACTATTTTCTCGGCCTCTCTCATCCCACTTTTCTAATACTTCATCATAACTTTCTTTACTAAGTGATACCCACACAGTCCAAATAAAATTTTCGTGGTAATCAATGATAGGAATCTCTAAACATCCTCTAATAAAATAGAAGAATGGCTTGTTTGCATACTCTAGTTCTTTTTATGTACAATGAAGGAAAGAAGTACCTTCATATAAGGGAGAGGACAAACTTTGTTCAACCAACAGTTAGTTAATTTACGCATTGATTTTGCATTTAAACAATTGTTTGGTACGAATGGTAGCGAAGATATTCTAATTGCATTTTTAAATGCTATGTTACAAGAGTCTTTAGAGTCGCCCATTGCTTCTCTACAACTAGAAGATCCACATTTACACAGGGAATATGAAGAGGATAAGTTATCTATTTTAGACATTTCAGCGACATTAGACACAGGAACAAAAGTCAATGTAGAAATACAAGCGCGACAAGAAGTCGCTTCATAATAGTGCGTATCCATAAGGATACGCTATTCTAGTTGTCAAGAATATTTCCACCCAAAACAGCGTTGC